>NCDQ01000561.1 GCA_002280275.1 Caulobacter vibrioides
TCCAACTGGACAAGCTGGGCGGCGCGGCCTGGCAGGGCCGTAAGGCGAAAGCGAAGGAACGGCTGCGGGTGATGGCCGAGGGCCTGATCCAGATCGCCGGGCGTCAGGGCGCTGGCCTCGGCCAGGAAGTTGGCGGCGCGGCGCTTCTTGCGCGGGCGAGCCAGGCGATCGCCCAGAATGTCGGTCTCAGAGATGACCGCCAGGCTGTCGGTCTCAAAGCCGTGGTCCAGCGGCAGCACGACGCGCTGGGGCACCTTGGGATCATTGGCCTTGGCCGCCTGCCAGTAGCCGGCATAGGGGATCTTCTTCAGGCCGTGGTCGGCCAGCATGGTCCCCAGGCGTTCCGAAGAGCCCTCGGACCACGAGGCGAACAGCACGCGCTTGCCCTGGGAGGTCAGCGCCTTGGCATGGTCGGCGGTCGCCTCGAACAGATTGACGCTGTCCTGCGCGCGCTCAGCGGCGAAGACACGGCCAAGCTTGGCGCCAAGGTCGACGACGTCCAGGCCCTGCGGCTGGAACGGCGTGAAGCGACGATGGGTGCGGTCGGAGAGCTCACGCTCCCATTCCTCGGCGGTCAGATACAGGGCCTCGGGCGCCAGCGGGCGATAGGCCGACTTGCGATCGGCGCTGGCCCGCGCCTCATAGGCGTCCTGGATCATCGCCAAGCGCTCATCGCGAGCCTCCGTGGCCTGATTATCGACGCCGATCAGCGCCCCAGCGGGCAGATAGTCGAACAGGGTCGCCATCCGCTCGTAGAACAACGGCAACCAATGCTCGAGACCGGCGCGACGACCGCCTTCGCTGACGGCGGCGTACAGCGGATCATCACCCGGCGCGCCGAACTCGGCGACATAGCCCTTGCGGAACCGGGAAATGCCCTCGGCGTCCAGCAAGGCCTCGCTGACCGGCAGGAGATCGATCTCCTTCAACTGCTTGGTCGAGCGCTGGGTCTCGGGATCAAAGGCGCGGATGCTCTCTAGCGTGTCGCCGAACAGGTCCAGACGCACCGGCTCCTCGGCCGCGGGCGGGTAGACGTCGATAACCCCGCCCCGGATCGCAAACTCGCCACGCTCCGACACCGTTGAGGCGCGCGTGTAGCCGTTGACCGCGAAATAGCGCTCAAGGTCCTTGATATCGACGCTATTGCCGACCTTGGCCGAGTAGGAGGCGCGCAGAAGCACGTCCTTGGTCGGCACGCGCTGAAGAAGCGCCGGCGCGGCGATCACCAGGATCGCGGCCTTGCTGTCGCCCAGCCCCCTGGCCAGCCGCGCAAGCGTGGCCATGCGGGTGGCCGAAACGCCCGAGGACGGACCGATCCGGTCATAGGGCAGGCAGTCCCAAGAGGGCAGCAGCACCGCCTCGATCTCGGGCGCGAAGAACTTCAGCGCGTCGATGAAGGCGCCGGCCCGGGCGGTGTCGCGGGCGACAAAGGCGGTCAGGCCTCCCCGCGCGCGGGCGATGTCGGCCATAACCAGGGCGTCGAACCCCTCCGGCGCGCCGGCCAGGGTCAGACCGCCGGCGGCCTTGGCGATTTGCTTGGCGTCGTAGCTCATGGCGTCAGGCGCCATCACCAGTCTCGAACGCGGGGGGCGTCGGTTCCTGTCCGACGATCCAGGCGTAGATCTCGCGATCCGACTGTTCGAGCAGCGTTTCAAGCGTGTCCAGTTGCTCGGGCGTCAGGTTCGGCCCATGGGTCTCCGCGAACGGCCCCAGGATGAGGTCTGCTTCGCGAAAGCCGCGGTGCCAAGCGCGGAAACGAAGACGCCGAAGGCGGGAGTCGTGATCA
This sequence comes from Caulobacter vibrioides, assembly GCA_002280275.1. Classification (GTDB taxonomy): domain Bacteria; phylum Pseudomonadota; class Alphaproteobacteria; order Caulobacterales; family Caulobacteraceae; genus Caulobacter; species Caulobacter vibrioides_A. The sequence continues at coordinate 1,787 of NCDQ01000561.1, forward strand.
ATCGTCATTTCCCGGCGGATATAGAGCGGCGTCAGGGCTTGCGCCACTCCATGATCACGTACCATGGGGCACGTCGGTATCTGTCAGCACGGGATGGATCGCCCCCGTTGGGCGCGGGCTCGTCGAAATGGGTCAGATGCAGCCCTTGGGCGAGGAACCACTTCATGTAGTCCTTGAGCGGCCGGTGCCAGTTGATGATGCGGATGCCGCGCCATTCCTCCCACTTGGCGCGAACCTCCAGATAGCGGTCGATCGCGAAATGCTTGGGGTGACCCAGCAGGTTCCTTTGCCAGCCGTCGTTGGCGCGTGCGGTGGAGAAACTCGTGAGGTTGGCGACCAGCAGGGTCCCGCCCGGCTTCAGCACCCGGGCCATCTCGGCGATGGCGCGATCGGCCCCCTCGATGTCGATCAACGACAGGCACGCCACGACGAGATCAAACGTCCCGTCGGCGAAGGCCAGGTCCTCGGCGCGCCCCTCGACATAGGTCCCGTTCGGGTCGCGGGCCAGCGCCGCTTCCAGCAACGCGACCGTCGGATCCAGCCCGACAGGATCAAAGCCTTCGGCGCGCAGAATCCGACAGAACCGCCCTTCCCCGCAGCCGACATCCAGCGCGCGGCCGCCGTTCAGGCGGCGCAGACGCGCGATCATCGGCGCGTCGAGAACATAACGCCGGCCGTAATCGCCCTGCTCGCCCATGTCGGCGATCCAGGCCTTGGCGGAATTTTTCCAACCCCCGTCGTTCATCTTTCGAATACTCCGCCTCGCCCTTGCGACGATTGACTTTGCCGACTTTCGGCCTATTTATCCCCAGCTTCGGAGCAGGTCTGGCGAATCCGCGCCGCCCGCTCGCCCAAGCACGGGCGGCTCCGAGCAGACCAGCGTGTAAATGACCGAATTTTCCGACCTCGGGCTCTCGCCCACGACCCTGCAGGCGGTCGCCGACACCGGCTATACCACTGCGACCCCCATCCAGGCCCAGGCCATTCCGGTGGCCCTCGCCGGCCAGGATGTCCTCGGCATCGCCCAGACGGGCACCGGCAAGACCGCCGCCTTCACCCTTCCGCTGATCGACCGCCTGCAGTCGGGCCGCGCCAAGGCC
>NCDQ01000562.1 GCA_002280275.1 Caulobacter vibrioides
CACGACCTCGCCGCGGGCGGGGTTGGGGGTGAGCATGGGGCAGTCTCCTTCAAATCCTCCCCCTAGCGGGGGAGGTGTCGACGCAGTCGACGGAGGGGGAAGAGGCCGGGCCAGGAGCACTTCCCCCTCCGGCCTTCGGCCACCTCCCCCTCTGGGGGGGAGGATTTAGAACGCCGTAAAGCTCACCGCCCCGGCGCTGGCCAAACTGAGCGCGAACACCGCCTCGCCGTCGTGTTCGCCGGCGTATTCCAGGGCCGCGACGATGAAGGCCCCCTCCAGCTGGCCGAAGTCGGGGATGATCAGTCGCCAGACGCGGGCCGACTGGTCGAAGAAGCTGGTGCGCACCTGGGCGTCGGAGGCCGCGTCGCGGAACACGCCCGAGCCCGAGACGGCCACCGACTTGACCCCCGCCCCGGCCAGGAGCTCGCGCCAGCGGCCGGCGCTGTCGCTGTCGGTGATGTCCAGGGTCCTGGCGTTCAGGCTGATCGTGCGGGCGCGTAGGCCCGCCACGGTGTGGAAGGTGGGCGTCGGCGCGCCATCGCTGATCTTCAGCAGCATGTCCTTGCCGGCTTGGGCGGCCATCTCTGGATCTCCGTTAGAGGGCCTCGGTCACCGCCCGCACGCGGACGATCCCGAGGGTGGTTTCACGGTCGGCGCCGGCGAAGACGTCGGCATAGGGCACGCGCAGGTTCACCAGGCGCCGGCCGGCCAGGGCGGGCCAAGCGTCGTGCAGGGCCGCACGGACGGCGGCGACCAGGGCGCGGGCCTCTTCGGGTCCGCCGAAGCGGCTGGCGCAGGTGAGCGTCAGCAGGTGCTCGATCCCCTCCCCGCCGACGCCGCCGACCGCCCGGCCCTCGGCGCGGGTGACGACGACGCAAGGGTAGGTCGACAGGCGGGGGCTGGCGCCATGGATCCGCTGGCCGGCGATGGCGGTGACGGCGGGCGCGGCTTTCAGCGTCGCGACGAGGGCGTCGATCAGGGGCTTATCGGTCACAGCCGCGCCTTTCGGTAAGGGGTCAGCCACGGCTCGACGAGGGCCAGCGAGGGCTCGCCGGCGTCGCGATGCTCGTAGGCGTGAGCGGCCAGGATCAGAACCGACAGGCGCAGCGGCGCGGGACTGACGGCGGTCAGAGCGACGCCGGCGGCGCCGGCCACCCGCGCCTCGGCGGCGTCGATCAGCAGGGTCAGCAGCGCGTCTTCCGAAGCGTCGGACACGCGCAGGAACGCCCTGGCCTCGGCCAGGGTGAGGGCTTGGGGCATGGGGGATATCCTGAAAATCCTCCCCCCAGCGGGGGAGGTGTCGGCCCGCTAGGGACGACGGAGGGGGAAGAGGCCGGCTTTCCAGCACTTCCCCCTCCGTCCGCTTCGCGGACACCTCCCCCTCTAGGGGGAGGATTGGATTACGACGCCGCGAACTTCAGCAGCTTCACCGCATCGAAGTTCTGCACACCGCCGCCGACGCGCTTGGTGGTGTAGAACAGCACGTGCGGCTTGGCCGAGTACGGGTCGCGCAGGACCCGCACGCCGGCGCGGTCGACGATCAGATAGCCCTTCTCGAAGTCGCCGAAC
>NCDQ01000103.1 GCA_002280275.1 Caulobacter vibrioides
GTCGCGGCGGCGCCGGCGGCGGGCGCGTCGCCTTCGGCGGCCGGAGCGGCGCCTTCAGCAGCCGGAGCAGCGCCTTCGGCCGGACCCGGAGCGGCGGCCGGACGCGGCGGCGGAACCGGCAGCGTCGAACCCAGGCTGTGCATGTAGGCGATCATCGCCACGCGATCTTCCGACTTCTTCAGGCCCACGAACGTCATGTTCGTGCCCGAGACGTACTTGCCCGGAGCCTTGAGGAATTCATACAGGTGGTCGTAGTCCCACACCGGGTTCTTGGCGCCGAAGTCTTTCATCGCGCCCGAATAGTTGAAGCCCGCGTGACCCGCCGGCTTGCGGCCCACCACGCCCCACAGACCAGGTCCGGTGCCGTTGGCGTTGCCCGCGTCGAACTTGTGGCAGGCGGCGCACTTGGCCGCGACGGCCTGGCCGGCGGCCACGTTGGCCGGGGTCAGGACGGCGTTCCAGTCCGGCAGGACCTCGACAGCGGCCGCGCCACCCTCGGCGCCTTCTTCCTGGACGGCGATCTCGTAACCGGCCTTCTCGACTTCGTGCTTGGCGAAGACGATCGAGGACGCTTCCCGCAGACCGAAAATAACGAGGCCGGTCAGCAGCACGCCGCCAGCGATCTTGTTGAACGTCAGGTCGCTCATTTCAGCCTTGTCAGCCTCTTATCGGCCCGTCGAACGGCGGGCTTGAAACCCGCGCGCCGGAATCACAAGGACGAGTCTCCAGCGCGCGTCATGTTGCGCTCGCGTCTCTTACACGCTACCGGCGACCCGGAAATCGTCGAAGCGGTTCAAAAGGCTGGCGGAACCGCCGTGCTGACTGACCCCGATCTGCCGTCGGGTTCGGACCGGATTCTGGCGGCGCTGGCGCAGCTGGATCCGGGGTTCGAGCACGACGTGGTGATCAACCTGCAGGGCGACATGCCGTTCGTCGATCCGGCCGTGCTCAGCGACTGCGCGCGAATACTTAAGGAGTTCGGCGACGCCGACATCGCCACCGTCGTGGCCCCCGAGGCCCCGGCCGCCGACCGTTCGAACCCGGACGTGGTCAAGGCCGTGCTGGCGATGGAAGAGGACGGGACGAGCGGCCGCGCCCTCTATTTCACCCGTTCCACCCTCTATGGCGATGGCCCCGTCTGGCGCCACATCGGCATCTATGGCTATCGCCGCGAGGCGCTGGAGGCCTTCAACGCCGCCGCGCCCTCGCCGCTGGAAAAGCGCGAGAAGCTGGAGCAGCTGCGCGCCATGGAGCTGGGCCTGACGATCCGGGCCGCCGTGGCCAAGACCGCCCCGATCTCCGTCGACAATCCCTCTGATCTCGAAGCGGCCCGCAAGCAGGCCGAGGAAACCCGATGAGCCTCCTCAAGAAGATCGCCTTCCAGGGCGAGCCCGGCGCCAACAGCCACGAGGCGTGCCGCACCTATTTTCCGGACTATGAGGCCTATCCCTGCAAGACCTTCGAAGAGGCCTTCGAGGCCATCAAGTCGGGGATCGCGCAGCTGGGCATGATCCCGATCGAGAACTCGATCGCCGGCCGCGTGGCCGACGTCCACCACCTGCTGCCGGCCTCGGGCCTGAAGATCATCGGCGAGCGCTTCAAGCCGATCCGCTTCCAGCTGATGGCCAACAAGGGCGTCAAGCTGGAGGACATCAAGGTCGTCAGCTCGATGCCGATCGCGCTGAGCCAATGCCGCAATAGCCTCAAGCGCCTGGGCGTGGACACTGAAGCCGCCGGCGACACGGCCGGCGCGGCCAAGGCCCTGGCCTTGAAGCCCAACCCGACCCACGCCGCCGTCGCCCCCGCCCTGGCCGCCGAGATCTATGGCCTGGACATCCTGGCCCGCGACATCGAGGACGAGCGTCACAACACCACGCGCTTTCTGGTGATGACCGCCGACAAGGCCCCACCCGCGCCGGACTTCACCCACCGCTGCGTGACGAGCTTTGTCTTCCGCGTCCGCAACCTGCCGGCAGCGCTCTATAAGGCGCTGGGCGGCTTTGCGACCAACGGCGTCAACATGACCAAGCTGGAAAGCTACATGGAGGGCGGGGCCTTCACGGCCACCTTCTGCTACGCCGAGGTCGACGGCCGTCCCGAGGACCGCAACCTCGCACTGGCCCTGGACGAGCTGAAGTTCTTCTCCGAGCGCTTCGAGATCCTGGGGGTGTATCCGGCCGATCCGTTCCGGGATCGGGGCGCTTAGTCTAACCGTGTCATCCCGGGCGGCGAAGCCGACCCGGGACCCAGGGGCGGCGCGCACGGCGTTTCGTCACCCCCTGGGTCCCGGATAACGCCTGCGGCGTTTCCGGGATGACACCTTGTTTTGTTCTTACCCCGGCAGCCGGATCAGCGCCCGCAGGCCGCCCAGCGCTGAGCGGGACAGCACCAGATCGCCGCCCAGGCCTCGCGCCATGTCGCGGGCGATGGCCAGCCCTAAGCCCACGCCCTTCTCGTTCTGGTTCCGGCTTTCATCGAGCCGCGAGAAGGGCTTGAAGGCCTCTTCGTACTTGTCTTCCGGAATGCCGGGGCCGTCGTCGTCGACGGCGACATCGACGCCGCCGGTCTGGCGCGGGCTGACGGTGACGCGCACCTGGTCGGCGTGGGCCACGCCGTTGTCGATCAGATTGGCCAGGGCGCGCCGGAAGGCGAGGGGACGCAGACGGGTTTCCAGGCCTTGCGTGATCTCGGTCTCGATCGCCGCTCCGCCGCGCTCGGCGTCGGCCACCACGCTCTCGACCAGGTCCGACAGGTCGACCACCTGGATCGCCTCGCCGCCCTCGCCGCGGGCGAAGGCCAGGTACTCGTCGATCATGTGCTCCATCTCGGCCAGGTCGCCCTTCATGGCCTCCATCTGCTCGCAGGGTTCGGCCATGGCCATTTCCAGCTTCAGCCGGGTCAGCGGCGTGCGCAGGTCGTGGCTGACGCTGGCCAGGAGGGCCGTGCGTTGCTCGATATGGCGCTGGATGCGCAGCTTCATGGCGATGAAGGCCAGGGCCGCCTGACGCACCTCGCGCGCGCCGTGCGGCTTGAAGTCCGGGTCCTCGCCCCGACCGAAGGCGTCGGCCGCCTCGGCCAGGCGCTCGATGGCCCGCACCTGGTTGCGGATGAACAGGATGGCCACCGCCGTCAGCAGCATGGTCGCCACCACCATCCAGAGGATGAAGATGTGGCCCTGGGTGGCGTAGGCGCGATCGCGCAGGGCGTAGATCTGCAGCACCCCGCCGTCGACCTGCACGCGGATGTCGATATAGGCGCGGTAGCGGGTGGTGTCGAACCAGAACGGGTTGTCCAGCCGGTCCTCCAGCGCCTTGTCCAGCGAGCGATCCAGGGCCGCGAACAGCGAGGGACGATGGCTGGTCGGCAGCTTGCGGCCCTTCTGGAAGGCGATCGACAGCGACAGCGAATCTTCCGCCCGCTTGGCCAGCTTCTCGACGGCGGCGGGGCTGGGATCATCCTCGTAGGACTGCACCGCCCAGGCGATGTCGCCGGCCAGGCCCTCCGACAGCTTTGAGGTCACGCTCTGCCAGTGGGCGTCGAAAAACGCCCAGGTCACGGCGATCTGCATGATCGCCACCGGCAGGATAATGATCAGCAGGCTGCGGCCGAACAGCGTGGTCGGCAGCAGACGCTTCAGCGCCGGCGGGATGTCGAGGCGGGTGAGGGGCACCTAAATCCTCCCCCCAGCGGGGGAGGTGGCGCGAAGCGCCGGAGGGGGAAGATGACAACCCCGCCGCCGGCCAACTTCCCCCTCCGTCGCCTTTGGCGACACCTCCCCCGCTTGGGGGAGGATTTTTGAGAGCGACCCCATCAATCCGGCGCCAACCGATACCCAACCCCCCGCACCGTCTGCAGGTAGCGCGGGTTCTTCGGGTCGGGCTCGATCTTGCGGCGCAGGCGGGTGACCTGGACGTCGACGGCGCGGCCGGTGGCGTCGGCGGTGTCGCGGGCCAGTTCCAGGCGGTCGACCGGCTCGTGCAGCGAGCGGGCCAGACGCCGCAGCAGGGTGACCTCGGCCTCGGTGATCCGCACGGCCTCGCCGTCGCAGGTCAGCTCGCCCCGGTCGGCGTCGAAGCTGCAGCGGCCGAGACTCAGCGCCTTCGGGCCCGTTGGGCGAGCGGCCGAGCGGCGCAGGATCGCCTCGATGCGCAGGAGCAGTTCCTGCGGCTCGAACGGCTTGCCCAGATAGTCGTCGACGCCGCTGGACAGGCCCTCGATGCGGTCAGCGGTCTGGTCGCGGGCGGTCAGCATCAGGATCGGCGTGCGGCCGGCCTCGCCGCCCTTGGCGCGCAGGCGCTTGGTGAAGGCCATGCCGTCCTCGCCGGGCATCATCACGTCCAGCACCATCAGGTCGAAGTCCAGGGCCTCGAACAGCTTGTCGGCCGCCGCGGCGCTGGCGGCGGCCGTGACGCGAAAGCCCGCGCGGCTCAGGAATTCCTTGATCAGCTTGCGCAGCCGGTCGTCGTCGTCGACCACCAGGAGGTGGCGTTCGCGGCGCTCGTCAGGGTTCATGTGGGCATCCGTCGTCCTGGGCCGACACCTTGCCGCGATCCGGCCAGCGCCGCCAGGATGCGTCGCGTCCCGGCCACGCCGTCGAGGCCGCCCGTGCGGTAGGCCCGCGCCAGCAGCGCCCGCAGCCGCTCGGCCGTGCGCTGTTCGAACGCCACGCCCTCGGCGGTGAGGGCGGCGGGGCGGCGACGGCCGTCCAGATCGCCGGACACGCGCTCGACCAGGCCCGCCTTCTCGAGATCGGCCAGGGTGCGGCTGGCGGCCTGTTTCGACAGGCTGGTCAGCTTGGAGAGGTCCTGCACGCCGATGCCCGGCCGGCGACGCAGCAGGAAGGCCGCGCGCCAATGCGAGCGGCCAAGACCCAGAGCTTCGGTCTCCAGCACCGCGTCCACGGCGGCCCACAGCGAGGCCTCGGCCAGCAGGATCAGCTCCAGCCCGCCGTCCAGCTCCTCCTCGCGAAGGATCAGACGGGGATCGTCCGAACCGGGCTGCAGCGGGGCTATCATCGCGCGGAGTCCATTTTATTTGACGCATCCCGCCATGGGGCGTCTAAGAGCCGCGTTCCCAATAAGGAGGTCTTGGGCCGATGTCTCTGGTTCCCTTCGACGATCGCGACGGTTGGATCTGGCTTGACGGGCAATTTGTGCCCTGGCGCGAGGCGAAGGTGCATGTTTTGACCCATGGCCTCCACTACGCCTCGTCGGTCTTCGAGGGGGAGCGGAAAGTCGGCCGAGATCCTCGATTTTGAGATCCCCTACACGGTGGCCGAGATCGACGAGGCCTGCAAGGCGACGGCGGCGAAGAACGGCCTGAAGGACTGCTATGTGCGTCCGATCGCCTGGCGCGGCAGCGAAATGATCGGCGTTTCGGCGCAACAGACCAAGATCCACGTCGCCATCGCCGTCTGGGAGTGGCCCAGCTATTTCGACCCGGCGACCAAGGCCAAGGGCATCCGCCTGACCTGGGCCAAGTACCAGCGTCCCGACCCGAAGACCGCCCCGGTCGCGGCGAAGGCCGCCGGCCTCTACATGATCTGCACCATCTCCAAGCACGCCGCCGAGAAGGACGGCTACGCCGACGCGATGATGCTGGACTATCGCGGCTATGTGGCCGAGGCGACCGGCGCCAACGTGTTCTTCGTCAAGGACGGCGTGCTGCATACCCCCAAGCCCGACTGCTTCCTGGACGGCATCACCCGCCGCACGGTGATCGACATCGCCAAGGGCAAGGGGATCGAGGTGGTCGAGCGCCACATCCAGAAGGAAGAGCTGTCGACCTTCACCGAGTGCTTCATCGTCGGCACCGCCGCCGAGGTGACCCCGGTATCGGAAGTGGGCGAGTTCAAGTTCACGCCGGCCAAGCTGTCGCTGGACCTGATGGACACCTACGCCGCCCTGGTGCGCGGCGAGGCGATGGCGACGGCTTAAGGTTTTATCCTTCTCCCCCTGCGGGAGAAGGTGGCCCAAAGGGCCGGATGAGGGGTTTCTCGGCCTGGCCGCGCGACTCCTCACCCGACCCGCTGCGCGGGTCACCCTCTCCCGCAAGGGGAGGGGGAAAGGCGCGAGCCTCCCCCATCCCGGGGAGGAAAGAGTTGAAACGTCAGTGAAGGCCGGATATTGCGACGCACTCGCATTATCAGGAACCTCCGATGTCGTCTCGTCTCGCCCTTCTGCTGTCGTCCGCCCTGCTGGGAGGCGTCGTGGCCAGCCCCGCCTTGGCGCGCCAGGCCGAGACGACGCGCGTCGATGAAGTGGTCATCACCGGCTCGCAGGTCCGCCTGCCGCCCGCCTACGCCGGCGATCAGGTCGCCAAGGGCGCGCGCGTCGGCCTGTTGGGCGCGCTGGACACGATGGACACCCCGTTCGCCATCACCAGCTACACCGAAGCCCTGATCCGCAACCAGCAGGCCCGCAGCGTCGCCGACGTGCTGCAGAACGATCCGACCGTCCGCGTGACCAAAGGCTTTGGTAACTTCCAGGAGCTGTACGTCGTTCGCGGCTTCCCGGTCTATTCCGACGACATGACCTACAACGGTCTCTACGGCGTGCTGCCGCGCCAGTTCGTGGCGGCCGAGCTGATTGAGCGGGTCGACGTGTTCCGCGGCGCCAACGCCTTCCTGAACGGCGCGGCCCCCGGCGGCAGCGGCGTCGGCGGCGCCTTCAACCTCATGCCCAAGCGCGCGTCCAGCACCCCGCTGACCCGCTTCACGGCCGGCTGGGACGGCGGCGAGCAGGTCTATGGCTCGGCCGACGTCTCGCGCCGCTTTGGTCAGAACGACGCCTATGGCGCGCGGGTGAATCTGGGCCTGCGCGGCGGCGAGACCGCCGTCGACGGCGAAAAGCGCGACCTGACGGTGCTGGGCCTGGGCCTGGATCGTCGCGGCGACCGCGCCCGCTTCTCGGCCGACCTGGGCTGGCAGGATCACCGCATCGAAGGCGCGCGTCCGACCGTCACCCCGGCCGGCGCTATCCCCAAGGCCCCTGAGGCCGACACGAACTTCGCCCAGCCCTGGACCCACACCGACGAGCGCCAGCTGTTCGGCGCGGCGCGTGGCGAGTTCGACCTGACCGACACGCCGACGGGACGCTGAGCGCCTACCGCTTCGACAACGTCCGCAAGGACTCGATCCTGTCGGCGGACGCGGGCCTGCGCGCCAAGTTCGCCACGGGTTCGGTCGGTCACGCCATCGTCGCCTCGGTCGCCCAGGTGAACCTGAAGTCCAAGAACGCCTACGCCTTCTCGAACTTCGCCGGCTTCGCCAGCAACCTCTACAACCCGGTGGCCGTCGCCGCGCCGAACCCGAACTTCTTCGTGGGCGGCTCCAAGAGCGATCCGAACGTCACCGAGCGCGTCAAGAACCGCAGCGTCGCGGTGGCCGACACCCTGTCGTTCCTGGACGAGCGCCTGCTGGTCACGGTGGGCGTCCGCTATCAGGACATCCAGACCCGCTCGTACGACTACAACACCGGCGCCCGCAACGGCGCCTATGACGGCGACGCCACCACCCCGGCCCTGGCGGCGGTCTTCAAGCCCAGCGACAAGGTCTCGCTGTACGCCAACTACGCCGAGGCCCTGGTCCCCGGGAAGATCGCCCCGGCCCAGGTCAACGGCGTGGCCGTGGCCAATGTCGGCGAGATCCTGTCGCCGTTCCGCGGCGAGCAGACCGAGATCGGCGCAAAGTACGACGCCGGCGCGTTCGGCGGTTCGATCAGCCTGTTCCGCACCACCCAGCCGGCCGAGTACTTCGAAGCCTCCAGCCGTCGCTACACGGCCGGCGGCGAGCAGGAGAACCAGGGCGTCGAACTGACCGTCTTCGGCCAGCCCGCCCCGGGCCTGCGCCTCCTGGGCGGCGCCACCTGGCTGGACGCCAAGGTCAACCGCGCCCTGTCGGCCGCGCTGCAGGGCAAGGCCCCGATCGGCGTGCCGGAGTTCCAGGCCAACCTGAACCTGGAATGGGACATCGCCACGCTCGAGGGCCTGACCCTGGAAGGCCGCGTAGTCCACACCGGGTCGCAGCAGGCCAACACCGCCAACACCGTGTCGCTGGACGCCTGGACGCGCTACGACCTCGGCGCGCGCTACGCCTTCGAGGCCGGCGGCAAGGCGGTCACCCTGCGGGCCCGCGTCGAGAACCTGACCGACAACAACCAGTGGGTGGCGGTCGGCGGCTATCCGGGCGCCAACTACCTGACGCTGGGCGCCCCGCGCACCCTGCGCCTGTCGATCAGCACGGACTTCTAGCGCGGATGAAGGCCCGGACGCTCCGCGCCTGGTCGTGGGTTCACAAGTGGTCGAGCCTGGTCTCGACCGCTTTCCTGCTGATGCTGTGCGTCACGGGGCTGCCGCTCGTGTTCAGCCACGAGATCGAGCATGTCCTGTTGGAGGAGGCCTGGACGCCCGCGCGTCCGGACGGTCCCAAGCTGACCCTCGACCAGGTGCTGGAGACCGCGCTCGCCCGCAAGCCGGGCGAGGTTCCGGCCTATATGAGCTTTGACGAAGACCGGCCGGTGGTGAACGTCACCAGCGTCCAGCCGGGCGGCAAGGCGGGGGTCTACAGCTTCCAGCCCATCGACCACACCAGCGGCGATCCCGCCCCGCCGGTCGCGGGGCATCCGTTCATGGAATTCCTGCTCCAGCTGCATACCGACATGTTCCTGGGCCTGGCGGGCATGCTGTTCCTGGGCGCGATGGGGCTGCTGCTGATCGCGGCCCTCGTTTCGGGCGTGGTGCTGTACGCGCCCTTCATGCGCCGGCTGCCGTTCGGCACGGTGCGGGCCAGCAAGCGGTCCCGCACGCGCTGGCTGGATTATCACAACCTGCTGGGCGCGGTGACGGCGGCCTGGGTGCTGGTCGTCGGCGCCACCGGCGTCGTCAACACCCTGGCCACGCCGATCGTCGGCTACTGGAAGAATACGGCGCTCAAGGAACTGACGCAGGCCTATGACAGCCCCGTCGCGCCGGGCCAGCGCAGCTCGCTGCAGGCCGCCGTGGACAAGGCGAAGGCGGCGCTGCCGGACAAGGACCTGCAGTTCGTCGCCTTCCCGGGCTCGGACTATTCGACCGACCACCACTATGCGGTGTTCTTCCACGGCAAGACGCCGCTGACCACGCACCTGACCACGCCCGCCCTGATCGACGCGCGCACCGGCGAGCTGGCCGCGATCGCGCCGACGCCCTGGTACGTCAAGACCCTGACCCTGTCGCAGCCGCTGCACTTTGGCGACTATGGCGGCATGGGCCTGAAGATCCTGTGGGCGCTGCTTGATATCGCCACGATCGTGATCCTGGCCTCTGGGCTCTACCTGTGGCTGGCCAAGCGTAAGGCCACGCGATGAAGAGCGGCCACCATCTGACCCTGTGGCAGGTGTTCGGCGCGCCAGCCCTGATCGCCGCCTTCAGCCTGTTTGGCCTGATCGCCGCCCTGCTGGGCGATGGGGTCTGGGACCTTGTGGGCGCGCTGACGCTGGGCGTGTCGGTGATCGCAACCGCCTGGGCGCTGGTCGCGCGGCGGCGTTAGGGGGCCTTACCGCCCCTCCAAGTCTCGCCCGCCGCAACCCGCCGGCTGGCGCACGGGATTGCAGACCGCGACCTTGTCGCCGGGCAGGCGCACCGTATAGCCGCCCGCAAAGCGCGGATCGGCCCACATGTAGTCGGTCGAGACGTACTGGGCGCCGCTGGTCAGGGCGGCGTCGCGCTGTCGGGTGTCGTTGACCCGGGCCGCGCGCGTGTCGGCGTCGGCGCGGGTGCGGACGATGAAGCCGGCCTTCACCGCCGCGGCGATGCGGTCCTTCTGGGCGATCGGATCGTTCAAGGTCAGATAGGCGGCGGCGGGCGAGGCCTCGTCGGTGTTGACGAACATGGCCCGGCCTTCGAGCGAGGCGCGCTGGCCGCGATAGATCGCCACCTTCTCGGGCCCCTCGTCGAGCGCGAAGAACACCTTGCCGCGCGCCGCAGCAAGCTTGGGCCAGCCACCGGCCAGCACGCCGTCACGCAGGGTCTTGGCCTTGCCTTGCACCTGGTCGGGCGTGATCAGGCGGTCATCGCCGAACACCGCGCGGATTTCGGCGTCCAGGGCGTCGAACAGCGCCTCGGTGAAGGGCAGGGGCGTCACGCCGCCCGGCATGCTCGCCGCGCCTTCCTTGGCGTTGAGCATGATCAGGATCGGCGCGTGGTCGCGGTGGGCGTCCGACCAGGCGCGCACTTCGCGCAGGCAGGCCACGAAGGTCAGGCACGACGAGCGGAAATCGACATCAGTCATGTGCAGGGTCTTGAAGCCCGGCTTGGCCATCACGGCGACGAACTCGGGTGTCAGGGCCGCGCCCTTGCCCAGCGCCGTCAGCGGCTTGGCGAAGAGCCCCCCCTGGGGGTCGGCGACGACGTCGATCTCCAACTGCCGCGCGCCGGCGCTCAGTTGTTCGGTGAGCGGGCGGTGGCTGTAGTCGATCCCCAGCGCCGCCGGGCCGCGCGCGGCGACCATGACCGCCATTTCCTCGGGTGGGACGGCCAGCTTGTAGGAGTTGTGCGTGCCCACGACCATCAGGTCGGTCATCGGCAGGGCGTCGATCCGCTGGCGCACGCAGGCCGGGCTCTCGTCCGAGGCGGGGCAGGACGTGGCGGCGACGGCGACGGCGGCGAGCAAGGTCAGCATCGTGGACTCCGATATCACTGCCTAGCCCCGTAACGTGGGCGCATGACGGTTTCGCGTCGCGCTGTGGATGACTGCGAGCGGCGTTATCAATCCCTGCACGAGTTGAGACGTCGCAGTCATCGGCGATGCCTATTGGCCGGCGCCAATCGTCGCCGCCCCTTCCTGGGCCGAACCGCCGAGGTGCGTGCTTCTCAGCGCGCCTCGAAGGACGCAAGAACGCCCCCTCCGTCACGCGGCGCGGATACGCGACGTGACGGAGGGGGCGCTTACAGGTCCAACAGACCCCCCTACGCCGCTTCCGCTTCCTCCGCCCCCTACGCCGCTTCCGCTTCCTCCGCCGCCGGCAGGCGGATCAGGTAGTCGAAGGCGCTGAGCGAGGCTTTGGCGCCTTCGCCCATGGCGATGATGATCTGCTTGTAGGGCGTCACCGTCGCGTCGCCGGCGGCGAAGACGCCGGGGATCGTGGTTTCGCCGCGATAGTCGACCTCGATCTCGCCGCGCGGCGACAACGCCACGCCGGAGTCCTTCAGCCACTCGGTGTTGGGCACCAGGCCGATCTGCACGAAGACGCCTTCCAGGTCGACGCGATGGACGGCGTCGCTGTTGCGGTCCTTGTAAGTCAGGCCGTTCACCTTGGACCCGTCGCCGTGGATCTCGGTGGTCATGGCCGAGGTGACGATCTTGACGTTGGGCAGGCTAGCCAGCTTGCGCTGGAGCACGGCGTCGGCGCGCAGCTGGCTGTCGAACTCGATCAGCGTCACGTGGGCGACGATGCCGGCGAGATCGATGGCCGCCTCGACGCCGCTGTTGCCGCCGCCGATCACCGCCACGCGCTTGCCCTTGAACAGCGGGCCGTCGCAGTGCGGGCAATAGGCCACGCCTTTGTTCTTGTACTCGGCCTCGCCGGGCACATTGACGTTCCGCCAGCGCGCGCCGGTCGACAGGATCAGCGTGCGCGCCTTCAGGCTGGCGCCGTTCTCGAGCTTGATCTCGTGCAGGCCGCCGAGCGTCTTGGCCGGGACCAGGCCCACGGCCTTCTGCAGGTTCATCACGTCGACCTCATAGTCCTTGACGTGCTGTTCCAGCGCCGGCGGCGTAGATGGCCGCCGCCGCGCCGGCCGGGCCGCCGCCGACGACCAGAACCTCAAACGCGTCCTTGGCCTTGATCTTCTCGGCCATGCGGTCGGCCGCGCCGGTGTCCAGCTTGGCCAGGATCTGCTCGACCTCCATGCGGCCCTGGCCGAAGGGCTGGCCGTTCAGCAGGATGGTCGGCACGGCCATCACCTGGCGCGCCTCGACCTCGGCCTTGAACAGGGCGCCGTCGATGGCGACGTGGCGGATGCGCGGGTTCAGAGCGCTCATCGTGTTCAGCGCTTGCACCACGTCGGGGCAGTTCTGGCACGACTGCGAAAAGTAGGTCTCGAAGCTGTAATCGCCGTCCAGCGCCTTGATGCGCTCGATCACCTCGGCGTCGAGGCGCGGTGGGTGGCCGCCCACGTGCAGCAGGGCCAGCACCAGCGAGGTGAACTCGTGGCCCAGCGGCAGACCGGCGAAGCGCACCTCGGCGTCATTGGCCGCGCGTTCGATCGCGAACGAGGGCTTGCGGGCGTCATCGCCGTCGAAGCGGACGCTGACCTTGTCGGAGGTCGAGGCGACGTCATCCAGCAGGGCCCGCATGTCGACGGAACCCTTGGAGTCGTCCAGCGAGGCGACCAGCGTGATCGGCTGGCGCAGGTTCTGCAGATAGGTGGTCAGTTGGGCTTTCAGACCGGCGTCCAGCATGGCGGGCTCCCAAAAAAGGCGAGGGGAGTTGAAGGGGATGTTCGATTGTCGGGGAGGCGGATCGAACGCGGCGAACGATCGGGTAGATCGGGTAGAGGGCGCGCCGCCCCGCCTCGGGCTGGAGGCGGAGCGGCGGCCAGTGTCGAAAGACTTAGATCTTGCCGACCAGGTCGAGCGACGGGGCCAGGGTCTTTTCACCCTCTTCCCACTTGGCCGGGCAGACTTCGCCCGGGTGGCTGGCCACGTACTGGGCGGCCTTGATCTTGCGCAGCAGCTCGATGGCGTTGCGGCCGATGCCTTCGGCGGTGACTTCCATGAACTGGATCACGCCTTGCGGGTCGACCAGGAAGGTGCCGCGGTCGGCCAGGCCGACGCCCGGACGCATGATCTCGAAGTTGTTGGTCACTTGGCCCGACGGGTCGCCGATCATCGTGTACTTGATCTTGCCGATCGCCGGCGAGCTGTCGTGCCAGGCCTTGTGCGAGAAGTGGGTGTCGGTCGACACCGCGTAGATCTCGACGCCCAGGCGCGTGAACACGTCGTAGTTATCGGCGAGATCTTCCAGTTCCGTCGGGCAGACGAAGGTGAAGTCGGCGGGATAGAAGAAGAAGACCGACCACTTGCCCTTGGTGTCCGCTTCGGTGACCGTGACGAACTTGCCGTCCTTGTAGGCCTGGGCGGTGAAGGGTTTGATCTCGGTGTTGATCAGCGACATGAGGCGCTCCGGTTGGAAGGGATAGCGGCTGTCTATAATGCGCCGCACAATCGATCCAATTGATAAATCTTCTAGATAGAATAGGTTTCATCTATGAGAAGGCGGGCTTGATCCAGGTCAAGATCCGTCCAGCGTAAGGCCTCGCGCGTACCGGTTTTCAGGAGGTGACCCCATGCTGAACACCGCGATTGCTCTTTTCGCCCTGGCCCAGGCTGCTGCAGTGCAACCTCAAACGCCGCTGATCGATCCCGCCCGCCACTATTCGGGCGTCTGGATGGAGGTGGGCCGCACGCCGATGCGGATCACCAAGGGCTGCGTGGCCGCCACCACCGTCTACAATCGCGTCGATGAGCGCCGCGTCGCGGTCGAGGACGACTGCCGCCAGGGCGGCGTCGACGGCAAGCGCCGCGCGATCAAGGGCGACGGCGTCATTGAGGATCCGGGCATCAACCGGCGCCTCAAGGTCTCGTACCTGCCGTTCCCACAACGTCCCCTTTCACAGATCAGCCCAGGCGGCATCCTCCTCCGGTCGAAGCCAGTCCCGCGCCAGAGACCGCTCAGAGCATGACCGAACGCGCCCGGGCTTTGGGCTATCAGGGCGAGATCGAATATCCCGCGCCGCCGCCGGTCGGGCGGTAGAGAGCGACCTTCCCCTCACGGCGCCCTTTCAGGTAACGCCGTTGTCTGGTCTGATCCCTCCCAGGACACAAGAATCCCTGGGAGGGCGATGTGCAGAGTTCGATGATTGCGCCGGTGATGGCGCTGGTGGCGTGGTCGCTGGTGATCTGGGTCTGGATGTACGTCCAGCGGATTCCGGCGATGCAGAAGGCCGGCATCAAGCCGCAGGACGCCCGATTCCCGGGCTCGCTGGACAAGCTGCCCGACGGCGCCCGCCAGGCGGCCGACAACTACAACCACCTGATGGAACAGCCGACCATCTTCTACGCGGCGGCCCTGGCCATCCAGGTCGCGGGCCACGCCGACGGCATGGCGGTGCATTTCGCCTGGGTCTATGTCGGCCTGCGGGTGCTGCACAGCCTGGTGCAGGTCTCGGTGAACCTGGTGGCGATCCGCTTCCTGCTGTTCGTATTGTCCACCGGCGTGCTGGCGGCGATGGTCATCCGCGAGCTGATGCGGTTGTTTTAGATAAGTAAACCCCTCTCTCTTCGAGAGAGGGAGGGGCCCGCCGCGAAGCGGTGGGAGGGTGAGAGGTTGCGCCGGTTGACGGCGTGCCGGCACTCCGTCGAGCGTCCTAACCTCTCACCCCAACCCTCTCTCTAAGAGAGAGGGAGCTCGCCCTGCGCTTAGTTGGCGTCCAGCCCAATATCCAGCACCGGCGCCGAGTGCGTCAGCGCCCCGACGCTGATCACGTCCACACCCGTCTCAGCGATGGCCCGCACGGTGGTCAGGTTCACCCCGCCCGAGGCCTCCAGCACCGCCCGGCCCTTGGCCAGGGCGACGGCGGCGCGCAGGTCGGCCAGGCTGAAGTTGTCCAGCATCACCACGTCCGGGCCATGCTTGAGGGCTTCCTCCAGTTGGTCCAGACCGTCGACCTCGACCTCGACCTTGACGAGGTGGCCGGCGTGGGCGCGGGCGCGGCGCACGGCCTCGCCGACCCCGCCGCAGGCGGCGACGTGGTTGTCCTTGATCAGGATGGCGTCATCCAGGCCAAAGCGGTGGTTGATGCCGCCACCGCAGCGGACGGCGTACTTTTCCAGGGCGCGCAGGCCGGGGGTGGTCTTGCGTGTGTCGACGATGGTGGCGCCCGTTCCCTCGACCAGGCGGACGTAAGAGCGCGTCAGGGTCGCGATCCCGGACATCCGGCCCAGCAGGTTCAGCCCCGTGCGCTCAGCGATCAGTACGGCGCGCGCATTGCCCTCGGCCCGGGCCAGCACCGCGCCCGGCGTCACGTCGGCGCCGTCGGGCGTGACGACCTCGAAGCGGGCGGTCGGGTCCATCGCCGCCAGGGCGAGGCGCGCGCACGACAGGCCCGAGACTCTGCCGTCTTGCCGGCTGACCCACGCCACCGACAGCCGGGCGTCCGCATCGATGCACGCCTGGCCGGTGATGTCGCCGGCGCGGCCCAGGTCCTCGGCCAGGGCCAGGTCGACGATCGGGCGGACGAGGAGGTCGTCGAGGGGGCTCAAGGCAACGGCAGCCATTGGGTTTCCTTCAGGGGCGCGCCGGCGCCCGACAGCAGAGCTTGGGTGAGGGTGCGGGTGGCGCGGCGGACTTCGACGCCGGCGGCCTGCGGATCGGCCGATGCGGCGATCCGCAGTACGCCCTGGACGAAGGCGCCGAACAGCAGGTGGGCCAGCGCCGGTACGACGTCGGGCTCGATCAGCCGCTCGTCGGCAAGGTGTCCCAAGGCGTGGGCGATCAGCCCCACGCCGACCGGTTCCTGCAGGGCGATCCAGCCATCGACGCCCAGCACGGTGAGCCCGTCGACCAGGAGCAGGCGGCGGGCGTCGGGCGCGTCATAGGCGTCGTAGAGGCGGTCCGCGCCGATGACGATTTCGTCCAGGTGATGGGCGGACTGGCCCATGCTGGCGGTCTCGACCCGGTCGCGCACATCGGCCAGCACCGCGTCGCACGCCGCCCGGAACAGGTCGGTCTTGTCCTTGAACTGGTAGTAGACCGCCCCCTTCGTCAGGCCGGCGGCGGCGGCGATCTCGTCGACAGAGACCCCCTCGAAGCCGCGCTCGGCGAACATGGCGCGCGCCTGGGCGACCAGGCGCTGACGGTTGGTGAGTGGCGGATGGCTTGACGTCATACTCACGGTATGTTCCTCATACTCTCGGTATGACAAGCGCGAAAGCGCGCAGAATCCAGGGAGAAGACGACATGAGGATCTCGACGCCCGCCCTCGTGGCGGCGACCTTCCTGACGGGCTTGGCGGTCGGCGCGCTCGGCTTTGCTGCGGGGGGCGGCTGGACCTATGACGGCGCGCTGATGGCCACGCGCCTGACGGCTCGCTTCGCCTTTCCGATCTTCCTGCTGGCCTGGACCGCGTCGGCCTGGGCGAGCCTTTTCCCCGGCGGCTGGCGTACGGCGCTGCTGCGCTGGCGGCGCGCGGTGGGGCTGTCGTTCGCCGCCGCTCACGGCGCGCACCTGGTGTTCATCCTGATCGCGCTGCAGGTCTTCGGGCATGAGGCGCCGATGATCACCGTCTATGCGGGGGGCTTTGTCTATCTGCTGGTCGCGGCCATGGCCGTAACGTCGCATGACGCCGCTGTCCGCTGGTTGGGCCCGGCCCGCTGGAAAGGCCTGCATACCGTCGGCGGTCTGGCGATCCTGCTGGTCTTCACCAACAGCTATGTCGGTCGACTGAAGTCCATGCCGATGCTGGCCCTTCCCGCGCTCGCGCTGATCCTGCTGGCGGTGGGCGCGAAGATCGCGGCCAGGCTGGCGCGTCGCAGGCGAGCGCCTCACGCCGCCTGACGGCGCGGGGCCGCCGTCCCCTCCCGGACGACGAAGCTGCGAACCGCTTCGGCCGTGGCGGGGAAGTCAGAGCGGTAGTGACCGCCCCGGCTTTCCTGGCGCGCGAGCGCGGCGTCGACGATCAGGCGCGCGGCGACCAGAGGCGGGCAGGGACCGTGCGCGGCCTCCAGCGCCTCCAGCTGACCCAGCAGACGGGTCAGGCCCGAGGCGTCGCGGATGACGCCCGCGTCCCGGCTCATCGCCTGGCGCAGGCCCTGGAGCGCGGGCTCAGGCAGGTCGGGCAGAGGGGCCAGGCTCACTGGTTCGCCGCCCGCCGCGCCTTCGGCCGCCGCCGCGCGTCCAGCGCGGGCGCCGAATACGGCCGCTTCCAAGAGGCTGTTGGAGGCCAGGCGGTTGGCGCCCTGCACGCCGGTCGAGGCGCACTCGCCGGCGGCGTAGAGGCCCGGCAGGCTGGTGCGGCCGTCCAGATCGGTGGCCACCCCGCCCATGTGATAGTGCACGGCGGGGGTGACCGGGATCATCTGCCGGCGCGGGTCGATCCCGGCGCTCATGCAGGCTTCGAAGACGGCCGGGAACTCGTGCGGGAAGTGCGCGCCGACGGCCGCTGTGGCGTCCAGGAACGCGCCGCGACCGGCCGCCCGCTCGGCGTGCAGGGCGCGGGCCACGACGTCGCGCGGCGCCAGCTCCTTGGCCGGGTGGTAGTCGGCCATGAACGCGCGACCATCGGTGTTGCGCAGGATCGCGCCCTCGCCGCGCAGGGCTTCTGTGGCCAGCGGGGCGGGGTCGCGGCCGATGTCGATGGCGGTGGGGTGGAACTGCACGAACTCCGGATCGGCGATCGTCGCGCCGGCCAGAGCGGCCAGGCCCAGACCCTCGCCGCGCACCTGGGCGGGCGTGGTGGTCACGGCGTAGAGGCCGCCCACGCCGCCGGTGGCCAGGATCACGGCGGTCGAGCGGATCTCGACCAGGGCGCCGTTGATCTGCGCCAGCACGCCGACGATGCGGCCGGTCGCGTCTTGCAGGAGCCGGCGGGCGCGGGCGGTTTCGCGGATCTCGATGGTCGGCGTCGCGCGGACCGCCGCCACGACAGCAGCCATGATCGCCGCGCCGGCCCCGTCGCCGCCGACCCGGGCGACGCGGGCGGCCGAGTGGGCGGCCTCGAGGCTGAGCACGAAGCTGTCGTCAGCCTTGCGATCGAACGGCGCGCCGAGGGCCGCGAGATCTCGCACGGCCTGGGGGCCTTCGCGCGTCAGGAGCTCGACGGCTTCGGGATCGCACAGGCCCGCGCCGGCGGCGATCGTATCGGCGGCGTGCAGTGTGGGGGAGTCGTCACCCGCCAGCGCCGCCGCCATGCCGCCCTGCGCCCAGGCGCTGGAGCAGCCGGTGGCCAGCGGCGTCGGCGACAGGACGAGCGCCGTCTTCGCGGCAAGCGCGGCGGTGAGACCGGCCAGGCCTGCGCCCAGGATGACGGGGCCGTCGAAATCCAAACGCGTGGTCATTCTGCGCTCCACTCCCTTCCCCTTGATGGGGAAGGGCCGGGGATGGGGTGAACGCGGCGGTTCAGCCTCATCGAGAAAGTCCGGAGAGGGCGGTAAAGCAGACCGGCCGCGTCACCCCCATCCCCAACCCTTCCCCCATCGAGGGGGAAGGGGGCTCTAGATCAGCTCCACATCCACATGGTGCTTGGCCTTGACCAGGTCGTACCGCGCCGGGACGGCCGGCGGCGGCAGGTCGATCATCCGCTGGACGGCCAGGCGCGCGCGGTCGAGCACCTCGGCGTCGACCGTGACCTCGTACTGCTCGTGCACCAGGGCGTCGTAGATGTTCTGCAGCGTGATCCGCTTCATGTGCGGGCACATGTTGCAGGGGCCGATGAACTGGGTGGCCGGGCTTTCGGCCTGGACGTTACTGGCCATCGAGCACTCGGTGATCAGCACCACCTGGGCCGGCTTCTTGGCGGCCACATAGTCGTTCATCGCGGCGGTGGAGCCCGCAAAGTCAGCGGCTTCCAGGATCTCGGCCGGGCACTCGGGGTGGGCCAGCACCTCGGCGCCGGGCCAGGCCGCGCGCATGTCGGCGATGTCCTGGGCGGTGAAGCGCTTGTGCACCTCGCAGTGGCCGGCCCAGGCGATGATCTTGACGTCGGTCTGGCGCGCGACGTTACGGGCCAAAAACTCGTCGGGGATCAGGATGACCTTGTCGGTCCCCCATTCCTTGGCCGCCCACTCGACCACCTGCACGGCGTTGGCGCTGGTGCAGCAGATGTCGGTCTCGGCCTTCACGTCGGCGGTGGTGTTGACATAGGTGACGACCGGCACGCCCGGATAGCGCTGCTTGATCAGCCGCACGTCGGCGCCGGTGATCGAGGACGCGAGGCTGCAGCCGGCCTTCAGGTCGGGGATCAGGATCTTCTTCTGCGGCGACAGGACCTTGCTGGTCTCGGCCATGAAGTGCACGCCGGCCTGGACGATGATCTGGGCGTCGCTCTTGGCGGCCTCTTTAGCCAAGGCGAGGCTGTCGCCCACGAAGTCGCCTACGCCGTGGAAGATGTCCGGCGTCATGTAGTTGTGGGCCAGGATCGCGGCGTTCTTCTCGCGCTTGAGGCGGTTGATCTCGACGATCAGCGGGGCCTGGACGCGCCACTCCATCGGGGTGACGTGGTGCTTGACCTTCTCCCAGATCGGCGCGGTCTGCGCCTCGATCTCGGGCGTGAACTCCCCCTTGAAAGCGTTGGGGGCGGCGAAGCCGTCAGCCATCTGATTCTCCGTTATGCTCAAAGTGAGCATTACCAGGGCCTCAAAAAACGCCGGACCGTCACGATCGTTGCGATCGGGTTCCGACGTCGGGGTTATGCTGAAATTGAGCATAACTCACATGTCACATATAGACCTCCATGGCCGCGATTGCAAATCCCTTGGAAACCGACGTTCAGCGCGCCGGCGGATGGTCCAGCGGCTTCAAGTCCGGATCGACCCAGCCCAGGCGCGCCTCCGGCGTGAACAGGCGCTCGCGGGACCAGTGGGTCAGGGGCCAATCCTTGTCGCCCAGAGGCGTCTCCAGCAGCTGGCGGGCGGCTTCGGCGTCGTCCAGGCCAGGCGGTAGGGCGGCGGCGAACGCGCGGATGGCGGCCAGATAGGCCTGGGTGATGGTCTCGTGATAGCCGCTCTGGTCGTCGTTCACCCCGCCGACCGCGACATTGTAGGTCCGGATGATGTTCGGGAGGTCGCGCTCCAGGCCCGCATTGCGCGTGCGGATCAGCCGCAGGGTGGCGGTGAGGTGGGCGGCGTGGGTCCACTCGGCCTTGGGCAGGCTGTGGTCCAGCAGGCGCTCTGCGAGCGCGGCGATCTCGGCGTTGGAAGAGGCGGTCATGACCGAGCCACTATAGGCCGCGCGTCTCGACGGGCCAGCGGTGGGCGTCAAGTCGGACCGCCACATCGGCGTTGTTGGCCAGATCGTGGGCGATCCATTCTGTCAGGCGCTGATAGTGCGCCAGGAAGCGGTCGAGGGCGGCGTCGTCCATCGTCCGCCCGGCGTCGCGGCCCTCCTTCGCCAGGCGCGCCCGCAGCTTGGCCTCCTGCTCGCCTCGCCAAGCGCGGACGGTGGCGAAGTCTGGCGCGGTCAGCAGCACCAGGCGATCCAGCCGCGCGAAGAGGGGATGGTAGGGGCCCGCCAGGGCGTCGTTGGCGAAGGCGCGCCAGACGCCGTCGGGGTCTTCGGCGGCCTCCAGGGCGTTGATGGGCGAGAGCAGATCGGCCGAGGGCTGCGGGCGCGCGCCCACGCACCAGCCTTCCAGCAAGACGACATCCGCTGGGCCCTCGAAGATCGGCCAGTCAGCTTGTGGCGCGCGGTCGTCGGCGGCCTTGTCGAAGCGGGGCAGCGGCGTGGGGCCCGTCCTGGCCAGGGCGTCCAGCACCGTCAGGCCCAGCGTCGGATCGTGCGTGCCCGGAACCCCGCGCGTTCGCAGCAGCGGGTGGACGTCGCGGGCCAGACGCTCA
Organism: Caulobacter vibrioides; assembly: GCA_002280275.1. GTDB lineage: Bacteria > Pseudomonadota > Alphaproteobacteria > Caulobacterales > Caulobacteraceae > Caulobacter > Caulobacter vibrioides_A. The sequence goes on from NCDQ01000103.1 coordinate 20,591, forward strand.
CGCGCGGCGCGCGGCAGGTAGAGATCATCGATCGAGAGATTGGCGGTCCGCAGTCCGCGCGCATTGAGCAGCCGGGCCAGGAGGAGGGCCAGGGTCGACTTGCCCGAGCCCTGCGGCCCGCACACGCCGACCACAAGCGGCTGGCCGCTGCGGGCGGCCTCGGACCAGG
>NCDQ01000563.1 GCA_002280275.1 Caulobacter vibrioides
CGAGTCCCGCTCGGCGGCGACCGAGGCGCAGGCCCGCAGCGAGAACCCGCTGAAGGCCTATGTCGCGCTGTTCGGGATGCGTCGCCTGATGGGCTACGCCCTGGCGGGGGCGCTGAACGGGGCGGTGCTGTTCACCTACATCTCGGGCGCGCCCGATCTGGTGATGGGGACCTATGGCCATACGCCCCTGGTGTTCAACCTGGTGTTCGCCTTCAACGCCGTCGGCATCATCGGCGCCAGTCAGGTCAATCGCTTCCTGCTGCGCCGATCGACGCCGGATCAGGTGCTGGCGCGGGCCAGCATCGCCTCCATCGTCGCGGCGCTCTTGCTGACCCTGGCGGCCTGGACCGGCTGGGGCGGGCAGTGGACGGTGCTGCCGCTGCTGTTCGCCGCCTTGTCGATCTACGGTTTGATGGGGGGCAACACCATGGCCGGAGCGCTCAGCGTCGATCCACGGCGCGCCGGTTCGATCTCCGCGCTGATGGGCTCGGCGTCGTTCGGGGCCGGGGCCGTGGCGTCCTGGGCGGGGGCTGCTCTGCACGACGGCACGCCACGTCCGGTGGCCGGCGTGATGTTCGCCTGTCTGGTCGGATCGGCCCTGGCGATCTTCCTGCTGGCCCTGCCAGGCGCGAAGAAGATTCAGGCCTGAGGCTGGTTGAAGCCGCGCCAGGCCATCAGCGCCCAGCCGGCCATGAACGACAGCCCGCCCAGCGGCGTGATCGCGCCCAGGATGCGCGGCGCGCCCAGCGCCATTGCGTAGAGCGATCCCGAGAACAGCAGGATTCCGACAAAGAACAGCGCCGTCACCAGTCCCATGCTCTTGGCGCCGGCCTTGTGCAGCGTGAAGGCGGCGAAGGCGGCCAGGGCGTGGATCATCTGATACTGGGCGCCGGTCTTCAGCCACTCAACCGCCTGCCAGCCTTCGATCCCATGCGCGGCGAAGGCGCCGAACGCCACGGCCAAGAGACCGTTGGCGGCCGCCAGGCCCGTCCAGGTCCGGGGTGTCCACCCTTCCATCGCCTTTACGCTCCGTCACCGTTGCAATCGTTCGCCGCGACCTTAACGTCGTTCACCTGCTCGTAAAGCCGGCCCGTCAGAGCGTTCGGCGCGAACAGGGGAGGGACGGCATGGCGCTCACCTGGGGCGACGATTATCCGATCCATCAGACGCCCGAGCCCGTGGCCTACGCCGGCACGGATCGGAACTTCTATGACCGCTATTTCTTCAACGGCTATGCGCCCGAGGGTGACGGGGACGACCTGTTCTTCGCCGCCGCGTTCGGCGTCTATCCGCACCTCAACATCGCCGACGCCTCGTTCTGCGTGATGAAGGGCGGCAAGCAGGTGAACCTCCACGCCAGCCGCTGGCTGGGCATGGAACGGATGGACCTGAGGGTTGGTCCGATCGCGATCGAGGTGCTGCAGCCGCTGCAACGTCTGAAACTGGTCGTGCAGGCCCCCGAACAGGGCGTTGCGGCCGAGATCGTGTTTGAGGGGCGCGCCTTCCCGATCGAGGAACCGCGCTTCACCTGGCGCGTGAAGAGCTTCATGCACCTCGAACTCGAACTG
>NCDQ01000104.1 GCA_002280275.1 Caulobacter vibrioides
GGCCGCCCAGCACCAGCGTGACGCGGGCGGCGACGACGAAGTGGGTGGGCTTAAGCAAGAACGCGATCTCCTTGGGACTTGCTGACCCTAAGGGAAAGATCGCGCCATTCGGTAAAGCGACAGGGTTAGCGAGAGGTCACCAGCCGCGCCGCCGCTACCCGAGACTACTTCTTCTCCGCCGTGGCCTTTTCCTCCGCAGCCTTCTTGCGCGCCTCGGCGGCCGCCTTGTCAGCGGCGGCGCGCCAGGCCTGATACGCCTCGACATAGGGCTGACGCCGCAAGACCTTAGACGCGGGATCGATGATCACTGGCGCGGCGTCTCCCACGGTCACCCGGCCCGTTCCGCCGGTCATGGGAAGGGTGACGGTCCGATCGCCGACCTTCACCTCCACAGGCATCGGGAAGGGCTTGTTGGTCGAGGTTTTCCAGGTCAGCACGAGGTCGCCGCCCTCGCGGGTTTCGACCAGCTCGGGCGCGGCGGCGTCGTACAGATAGACATCGAAGAACCAGCCAAGGTCCTTGCCGGTCACCTGGTTCACGATCTTCACGAAGTCCTGGGTGCCCAGATAGCGCGGGGTGAAGTTTCCGGGCTTTGGATCATCGCGGCCATAGACGGCGATCCGCGTGATCCTGAAGAACGCCCCGTCGCCGATCAGCGTCCGCAGCGTGTGAAGGACGTTCGAGGCCTTGTAGTAGATGTCATTCCCCGGCCCGCGCTCGCCGTTGTAGACGGCGTCTTCCTTGAGCGGACGGCCCGAGACGATCGGGAACTTGTTGCGCACGGCCAGGCGCTGGGTGTTCAGCCGGCTCATATACTCCATGTCGCCGTGCAGCCACTGCGAGTAGAGCGGCTGCATGTAGGTGCCGAAACCCTCGTGCAGCCACATGTCGTCATTGTCGACGTCGGTCAGCTGGTTGCCGAACCACTCGTGTGCGAACTCGTGCTGCAGCAGCCAGTCGAAGCCATAGCCGTCGAGGCGATACCCGTTGCCATAGGCGTTGATGGTCTGGTGCTCCATGCCGAGGTGGGGCGTTTCGACGACGCCGATCTTCTCGTCGCGGAACGGGTAGGGGCCGATCATCTGTTCGAAGAAGTCGACCATCGGCGTGAATTCGGCGAACAGGCCCTTGGCCTTCTCGGCGCGTCCCTTCAGGTGCCAGTACGACATCGGAATGCTGTCGCCGAACCGGCTCTTGTAGGTGGCCGTCAGCTCCTCGTACGGGCCGACGTTGAGCGCGATGGCGTAGGTGTTCGGGTTGCGCGCCCGCCAGTGGTAGGTGCGCCAGCCGTCCTGCTCGGTCATGCCCTTGAAGGCCCCGTTGGCGGGAGCCACCAACGGGGCGGGCACGGTGATGTGCAGGTCGACCAGCTTGGGCTCGCCGGTCGGATAGTCGATGCACGGCCAGAAGAGGTCGCAGCCGTCGCCCTGAACGGCCGTGGCGATCCACGGCTCACCGGTCTCAGTCTTGCCCCAGACAAAGCCGCCGTCCCAGGGCGCGCGCTTGGCCTCGTGGGGCGCGCCGTCATAGGTGACGGAAAGCGTGACCTGCTTACCCTTGGCCACCTTTCTGGGGAGGGCGATGGTGAGCCGGCCTTCGGGATTGCTCCAGGCGCCGGGTTGGAGGGCCTTGCCGTCGATCGTCAGTCTGCGGATCGTGAAAACACGGTCGAAGTCGACCACCAGCTTGTCCAGCCGGGATTGGGCGGTGAAGGTGAGGGTGGCCTCGCCTTCAATGGCCTTCTTCTCGGGCAGGATCTTGAGCTTGAGATCGGCGTGATCAAACGCCAGCGCCCGTTGCTCGGCGGGCATGGCGCCGCCGGTCTCGAGGCTGAGCGCGCTGGTCTTGAGGGCCTGAGCCGAGGCCTGGCTGGCGACGAGCGCCAGGGCGGAAGCCGCGCAGGCGGCGAGAACGCGGATACGGCGCGACAACAAGCGACTCCCCCTCGGTCGTAATTCGAAGGCCATCGGTAGGCGCGCAGGCTGCGGGCGCCAAGCGTCCCGCTTCGAAAATGGAGTCGGCGCGGCGGGGTGCGCCGCTGTGTGTCAGATCTTCTCGCTGATCTTGATCGCCGCGCGGCAGCCCGCCTGGATCACCGCCGTCAGAAGCGGATAGGCCGTCGCCTCGTGCGCGCCTTCCTCGACTGCGAGGTCGCGGTGGGCCAGTTCATCGTCGCGGAACTGGCTGAGCTCGGCGGCCAAAGCGGGGTCGCGATCCTTCAGTTCCTCGATCTGGCCGGCATAATGCTTCTCGATCACCGTTTCGACAGCCTCGGTGCAGGCATGGGCGGCCTTGTCGCCCAGCAGGGCGGTGCCAGCGCCCAGGGCGAAGGCGGCCGCGCGCCAGATGGGCGACATCAGGGTCGGACGCACGCCGCGCTCGGTCAGCAATTCGTTGAAGCGCGTCAGGTGGACCTGCTCGTGGCCCTCCATCTCGCGCAGTTGGTCGGCGATGCGTTCGCGGCCCGGCGCGGCGCGCATCACCGCCGCCTGGCCGCGATAGATATGAACGGCCGCCAGTTCGCCCGCCTGGTCGACGCGCAGGATCTCGGCGAGGCGCGCCGTGGACGCCGCTGAACCGGGGCGAGCAGGGATGGGACGGGTCATGCCAGGGTCTCCGACTTGCGGAACGCCGCCAGGACGGACCAGGCGGCCAGCTTGAGCGAGATCAGGACATTCCAGCCCGCCATGGACAGGCCCAGGAACACCCAGGCGGCCTTGTCGCAGGCCGGCGGCTTGATGGCGACCGTCCCCTTCAGCATCGCCTCGAGGTTCGAAGCCGCCGCAGCGTCGCCGCCCGAACACGTCTTGGGACCCGGCCACCACTTCCACTCGGCGCCGGCGTGATAGGCCGCCAGACCCGCGCCGTAGAGGAAGATCGCGCCCAGCAGCAGAAGGGCGGGCGCGCGCAGGCGCGGCCACAGCGGCGTGCGCTGCAGGATCACCGCGACCAGACCGACCGTCCCGGCGACCCAATAGATTTCACGTTGCTTCAGGCACAGGTGGCAGGGGGGCAGGCCGCCGAACTTTTCGAAGGCGTGGGCGATGGCCAGCAACAGCGCGCTCGACAGCAACGCCATCAGCGGCCAGTGCCCGGTCACGACGTCGACCGTACGATCCACGATCGACGGCGCGGGGGCCTCGACCGGCGCCGGGCCGCGCACGGGCGTGGCTTGCGGCTCCAGCCCGCCGGCCGGACCAGCCTTCTCGACCTTCGGGTCCTCAGTCGTCATGCCACGCAGGCTCCCGCGTCTCCACTTCCGCCCAGGAGGTGGCTGGCGCCGAGACCGATAACAAGGAGCGCGATCAAAATTCCGGCGAACAAAGCCAGGCGACGCTCGATCACCGGCAGCAGGGCCGGGCCGAATTTCTTGACCACGAACGCCACTAGGAAGAACCGCGCGCCCCGGGTGATCACCGATGCGGCGATGAACATCGGGAAGCTGAACGCCGCCAGACCCGAGGCGATGGTCACCAGCTTGTAGGGGATGGGCGTCAGGCCCTTGGCCAGGATCAGCCAGACCCCGTACTTACCGTACCAGCACTGGAACTCCTCCAGCCCGCCGGCGTGGCCGGTGACCTTCATCATCCAGATGCCGAGGTCTTGCAGGAAAAAGCCGATCGCATAGCCGAGAATGCCGCCCAGCACCGAGGCCAGGGTGCACAGCGCGGCGTAATGCCAAGCCTTCTCGGGCTTGGCCAAGCACATCGGCGCCAGCATCACATCCGGCGGGATGGGGAAGAACGAGCTCTCGGCGAACGAGACGGCGAACAGGCTCTTGGAGGCGTGACGGGAAGCGGCCAGGCCCATGACCCAGTCGTAGAGGCGACGCAGCATGCGAACTCCGATGTCGTGACCGCGCCTAGCTAGCAGGGGTCGGGGCGCTTGTCCGCAAGGATGTCGGCGCGCGCGGCTTCCCGCCCGCGCGCGCCGCTCCGCCTGATCAGAACTTGAGCGCCAGGGAAACGCTGTAGTTCCGTCCAGGCTGGCTGTAGGCGTCCTTCACCGTCGAGGCGTCGGACAGGCCCCGGACGTCGCTCCACCACCAGTATTTCTCGTCCGTCAGGTTGAAGACCCCGGCGCGCACGGTCACGGCGTCGGTCACCGCCCACCAGGCCGTGGCGTCGGCGACGGTGAAGGCCGCCGGGGTGAAGCAGCCGCCGGCGCAGGTCACGCCCGTTCGGCTCGCCGACTTTCGATCGGCGTGGATGACCGCCAGATCGCCGCCGAAGCGTCCGGAGGGCGCGCGATAGGCGACGCCGCCGGTGATCTTGACCGGATCGATCGAGACCAGGGGCGTGCTGACGCCTCGGGCCTTGGAGGAGCCCTTCGCATAGGCGATCGCGGCGCGGGCGGTGAAGCCAGCGCCCAGCTCGACGCTGCCCCGGGCTTCCGCGCCGCTGATCGTGACGCCCGACAGGTTCACGTACTGGTAGACGGCCGGGCTGGCGGCGGTGAAGTTCCCGCCGACCTGAACCTGTTCGATGAAGTCGTCGTACTCGCCGGTGAAGCCGGCCACGGAGAAGCGCCAGTTGTCCTTGCGCAGGCGAAGGCCTGCTTCCAGGGTCTGGCTGGTCTCAGGCTTCAGGTCGGGGTTCGAGATCGACTGATAGTTCGAGACCGGGTTGGAAAAGCCGGTGTTCACCTGCGAGGGCGAAGGGGCCTTGAAGCCCGTCGCGGCGTTGGCGAACACGGTGACGACGTCGCTGGCCTCCCAGACCAGGCCCAGCTTGGGCGACAGGTGCGAGTCGTTCTGGCCGGCGGCCGAGGCGTGGAACAGCGGATCGGCCTTGGGATCGAGCTTGTAGTAGTCGAACCGAAGCGCCGGATAGAGCGTCAGGCGACCGACCTTGATCTCGTCCTGGACGTAGAGCCCGGCCAGGGTGAAATCCGTGGTCGGGAAGGCCTTGGCCGGGAAGGCTTCGCCGACGGGCGGAACCGTGCCGTCGCGCGTGCCGCTCTGGCGGGTGATCGACGCGTCGCCGCCCCAGACCACGTCATGCGTCACCGCGCCCTGGTCGAAGAGGCTGTGGAGTTCGACGCTGGCGCCGAACACGCGATTGTTGAAGGTGGCGTCCCGCGTGCGGTCGGCGGCGGTGTTGCGGTCCTCGGCCGAGAACTGGCGCGTCGTGCTGTCTTGCCAGTAGAGGGTGGTGTGGGCGGTGTCGATCAGGCCCTGGCCGCCGTCGAAGCGGTGATCGACACTGACCCGGTCGCGCTTGACCTTGTCGAAGGCGGTCATGCCGATGACGCTGGTCGCGGCCAGCGGCGGCTTGGCGATCGCCGACAGCACCGTCCAATCGACGTCGCGATCCAGATGATCGACCGTCAGGCGGATGCGGTTGTTGTCATTGGGGCTGTAGATCAGCTTGCCCAGGATGGCGTTGGACTGGTTGTCCTCGGGATTGGCGGTGGTGCGGTCGGTGTTGGCCGAATTGTTGGTCCCGGCGGTCTTCTGGCCCTCGCCGTCGCGGCGGGTGTAGGTCAGCAGGCCTTCCCAGCGTCCGGACTGGCCCGCCAGCAGCACGCTCTTCGTCCAGCTCTGGTCGGCCGAGGCGTAGCCGACGCGCGCCCGGCCCGCGAACGTCTTGCCGGGCTTGATGATGTCGGACGGGTCCTTGGTGATGAAGCTGACCGAGCCCGCCAAGCCGTCCGAGCCATACAACGCCGAGGCGGGGCCCCGAACGATCTCCACGGACTTCAGCGTGTCCAGGTCGACCTGATCGCCGCGACCCACAGATTGCGCGCCGAAGGCGAAGCTGTCGGGCACGCGTACGCCGTCCACGACGATGAGCACGCGGTTGCCTTCCAGGCCGCGGATGTTGAAGCCCGCATTGCCGTCGCGCCCTGTCGAGGCGCCGGCGGCGGTGAAGCGGGCAGGGGCGGTGCGGACCGAAACGCCGGGCTCGTCGCGGACCAGGTCCTTGATATCCTTGATCAAGCCGTCCTCGATCTCCTGGCCGGAGATCACGGTGACGCTGGCCGGCGCCTTGGACAGGGCCTTCTCCGAGCGGGTGGCGGTGACGGTGACCTTGTCGACCTCGACGGCGTCGGCTTCGGGTTTGACGTCGTCGGCGAGGGCGGCCGTGGCCATCAGAACGGCGGTGGAAGCGGCGGCGACGGCGGCGAGTTTCAGGCGCGACATCGAGATTCCCTTTGAACACTAAACATGCGAATGGCTCGCAACTGGCGGTGTGGGGGACCTAAAGCCGTCGGACGGACCGGTCAAGCTAATTAAGATTGATTCTCAGAATCAATCGCAATAAGTCGGTTTCGCCGCAGCCGATGCGGCGCTTGGGGTTTGTCCAATGATCCGTTCCTTCCGCGCTGGCCTGACAGGCGGCGCGCTCCTGCTCGCTGTGCTCGGGCCCGCCGCCCAGGCCCATTCGCCCTATCTGCTGCCGACCGTGTTCGACGCCTCGGACCGCAAGCTCGTCACGGTGCAGGGGGCCTTCACCGAAAGCTTCTTCACGCCCGAGGTGGCGATGAAGTCCGACGGCTACGCCATGATCGGACCCGACGGCGTCCGCACCGCCCTGGTTCCGGTCTACACGCGCGAACTGGCTCTGGTTGAAGCCGCGACCGAAAAGCCCGGCACCTATCGGATCACGACGGGCTTGCGCGCCGGCCGCGTGGCCAAGGCGGCTCTGGTCAACGGCGAGTGGGCGTTCTTCGAGGGCTCCAAGGCGCCGGCCGACGCCATCGACATGCAGAGCCTGACCCTGGCCGACGTCTATGTGACGCGCGGCGCGCCCAGCGACGCGGCCTTGGCGCCCCACGGCAAGGGCCTGGAGTTCCGGGCCGTGACCCATCCCAGCAAGATCGTCACCGGCCAGGACGCGGTGTTCGAGGTGCTGTTCGACGGCAAGCCCGTGGCCGGCCAGCCGATCACCCTGCACGGCGCCGACGACCGTTACGCCGACACCAAGGCCGCCCCCAAGACGCTTAAGAGCGACGCCAGCGGTCGCTTCGCCGTCCGGGTCGATCGATCGGGCGTCTACCAGATCCAGTCGCGACACCGCGTCGCTGCGCCGGCCCCCGGCCAGCCGGGCCAGAGCTTCACCTACGCCCTGACCTTCGAATCCCTCCGTTG
>NCDQ01000105.1 GCA_002280275.1 Caulobacter vibrioides
AGATCGGCTCATGCATGCGGATCGCCAGCAGCAGAGACATCTGGGCCGGCTGCACCGGCAGCTCCAACGACCGCGCCACCTCGGCGGCGTCGGCCTGCATCCGCTCAGCCAGACGCTTGAGCCGGCTGCCCAGGAACCCGACACCCAGACCGGCCAGAAGATCCACGTCCATCGCCTCGCTCCATTCCATAGCGCGCTATATAGCTAGCTATGAAATTCCCCACTTCGCAAGCTTTCTCCTCGCGCGCCTCAGAGCGCCCAGATCGCGCACCCGCCCCGCGACGAATGACACCGGTGGACAAAAGGGAGAGGCCCCGGCATTTTCAGGCGAAATCTAACGGCGGCTCGATCGCCGACGTCTTCGAACAGGAAACGCCATGCGGGATCGCCGCTCTTTCCAGGCCGCCTTAGGCGCGCTTGCCCTGACCTTGCTCGCCGGCAGCCCCGCCCTCGGCGGCGCGGTGACGGCGTTCCCGGGCGCGGAAGGCGCGGGACGCCTCAGCCTGGGCGGGCGCGGCGGGGCGGTGTTGCGGGTCACCAACCTCAACGACTCCGGCCCGGGCTCGCTACGCGCCGCCATCGAGGCCAAGGGTCCGCGTACGGTCGTTTTCGACGTCGCCGGCACGATCCCGCTGAAGTCGCCGCTGAAGATCAGCAACCCGCGCATCACCATCGCCGGCCAGACCGCGCCAGGCGGCGGGATCACCCTGCGCGACCAGACCCTGGTGATCGGCGCCGACGACGTCGTGATCCGCTTCATCCGCTCGCGCCTGGGCGCCGAGAGCAAGGTCGAGGGCGACGCGATCTGGATCAGCGGCGGGAGCCGGATCATCCTCGACCACGTCTCGGCCAGCTGGTCGGTGGACGAAACCTTGTCGGCCTCGGCCCGCTACGGCGAGCCGGGCCAAGGCTTCCATGACCTGACGGTCCAGTGGTCGATCATCGCCGAGAGCCTGGCCAAGTCGATCCACACCAAGGGCGACCACGGCTATGGCAGCCTGATCCGGGGCGGCCAGGGCAGCAAGATCAGCTTCCATCACAATCTGTGGGCCAACCACATCGCCCGCATGCCGCGCCCAGGCAACTATGATGGGCCCGACAAGGATTCGATCGGCCCGCTGTTCGATTTCCGCTCCAACGTCTTCTACAACTGGGGCAAGGGCTATGCCGGCTACAACGCCGATAAGGCTGCGCGGGCGGCCTACAACTTCGTCGACAACGCCTATGTGCCAGGCCCCGACACCGGCAAGCGCGTGATCTTCCAGGAGAGCAACCTGGAGGCCAAGGGCTATTTCGCCGGCAACAGCATGGACGGGGTGGTTCCGGCCGATCCCTGGAGCTTGGTGACCTTCACGATCCCCGAGCCTGCCGGCTATCGCCTCGCCGCGCCGCTGGACGTCGCGCCCGTCACGCCGGAGAGCGCCGACAAGGCCTATGAACGCGTCCTGGCCGACGCCGGGGCGTCGGTCTGGCGCGATCCCGTCGACCGGCGGATCGTCGACGGCGTGCGGTCTCGCCAAGGTAAGGTGATCAATACTGAGGCCGATGTCGGCGGCTGGCCGGACCTGCCCGCCGGCAAGGCGCCGCTCGACACTGACGGCGACGGGATGCCCGACGCCTGGGAAAAGTCGCAAGGTCTAGACCCGAAGACCGCCGATGGCGCGGCGCTGGCCAAGGACGGTTCGGGCTGGACGAACCTAGAGCTCTATCTGGCCGACGCGGCCAAGGTTCGGGGCTAGACGGCCACCGCCGCGGGCCCCCACCTGACCCGCTTTGCGGGTCGTCCGCCCCCAGCCGGGGCGGAAGGCGCCCTTCTTCCCCCTCCGGGGGAGGAGGGCCGTAGGCCCGGAGGGGGCAAGTCAGCAAGCTCATCCCCCCTTTTGCCCCCCCGCGCGCTTTCCGCTAGAAGCCGCCCCATGTCGCACAACACCTTTGGTCACCTGTTCCGCGTCACCACCTGGGGCGAGAGCCACGGCCCGGCGCTCGGCTGCGTCGTCGACGGCTGCCCTCCCGGGATCGCGCTGACGGCGGAGATGATCCAGGCGTTCCTCGACAAGCGCCGCCCGGGGAACGGCAAGTTCGTCACCCAGCGCCAGGAGCCGGACGCGGTGCGCATCCTGTCGGGCGTGTTCGAGGATGAGCGCTCGAACGGCCAGCGCACCACCGGCACGCCGATCAGCCTGATGATCGAGAACACCGACCAGCGCTCAAAGGACTATTCCGAGATCGCCCAGGCTTTCCGGCCCGGCCACGCCGACTACGCCTATTTCGCCAAGTACGGCGTGCGCGACTATCGCGGCGGCGGCCGTAGCTCGGCGCGCGAGACCGCCGCGCGGGTGGCGGCGGGCGCTGTGGCGCGGCTGATCATCCCCGGCGTGACGGTGCGCGCCGCCCTCGTCCAGATCGGGCCGCACAAGATCGATCGCTCCAACTGGGACTGGTCGCAAACCGAACAGAACCCCTACTGGTCCCCCGATGCGGCCATCGTGCCGGTGTGGGAGGAGCACCTCGAAAAGATCCGCAAGGCCGGGTCGTCCACCGGCGCCGTGGTCGAGGTCGAGGCCGTCGGCGTGCCGGCCGGCTGGGGCGCGCCGCTCTATGGCAAGCTGGACGCCGAACTGGCCGCCGCCCTGATGTCGATCAACGCCGCCAAGGGCGTCGAGATCGGCGACGGCTTCGACAGCGCCGCCCTGACCGGCGAGGACAACGCCGACACCCTGCGGATGGGAGCGGACGGGGAGCCTGTGTTCCAGTCTAACCACGCCGGTGGCGTCCTGGGCGGCATCTCCACGGGCCAGCCCGTCGTCGCGCGCGTGGCCTTCAAGCCGACCTCGTCGATCCTGATCCCGCGCGAGACGGTCAATGAGGCCGGCGAAGAGATCGAGCTTCGCACCAAGGGCCGCCACGACCCCTGCGTGGGCATTCGCGGCGTGCCGGTGGTGGAAGCGATGACGGCCTGCGTGCTCGCCGACGCCTTCCTGCGCCATCGCGGGCAAACCGGTGGCGGCAGCTTCCGGCTCGGCGCGGGCTAGCACCCGGGAAACTTGTGAGGCCACGATTAGCCGGCAAGGGTCCGCGTACCCGATATGACCGGGGTGGCGGCTTGACCAGCGACCGAGCCTCCGAGTAAGCCTCCGATCTAGGTAAACGATTGCAGCGGATTACGCTCGCATAGATTGCAAGGTGCGCGGCGGCGGGGAGGCTTGGCGTGCGGTTCGACCTCCTTAAGATTCTGCTGGTTGAAGACAACCAGCACATGCGCATTCTGCTGATCGAGATGCTGCGTGCGATCGGCGTGCGCTATATCCATGAAGCGGCGGACGGCGCCGAAGCGCTGACCACAATGCGCTCGACCCATATTGATGTGGTGCTGACGGACCTGTCGATGAGCGGCCTCGACGGGGTCGAGTTCGTGCACCTGCTGCGCCGGTCGCCCGACAGCCCCAACCCGTTCTGCCCGATCGTGATGATCACCGGCCACTCGACCGAGCGTCGGGTTCGCGAAGCTCGTGACGCGGGGGTCAATGAGTTCCTCGCCAAGCCGATCACCGCACGCGGGCTGGTGCACCGCCTGACCCTGCTGATCGAGAATCCGCGTCCCTTCGTCCGGGCCGGAGACTACTTCGGCCCCGATCGCCGCCGGCGCGACGATCCACGCTATCAAGGTCCCCGGCGGCGCGCTGAGGACGCGAGCGAATTCTATCTTGACGATCTGGATTCCGAACGCGGCCATCCGACACGCAGACTGTAAACCTTTGCGGGTCTACAAGATGGTGAACAGCGCTTTACGAGCTCCGCCATGACCCTTCGCCGCCTCGTCCCGATCGCTCTCGTCCTGGGGGGTCTTTCCCTCACTCAAACCGGATGCCTCGCCGCCGCGGCCGTGGGCACGGTCGCTGGTACGGCGATCGGCGTCACGGGCGCGGTTGTCGGGGGCGCCGCCAAGGTCGGGGGCAAGGCCGTGGTCGCCACAGGAAAAGCGATCATCCCGGGCGACGGCGATAAGAACGACCTGGCCGGTCGCCGCGACGAAGAAGAGTAGGTCTCTCTAAAGCGAAAGCGAGCAGGTCTCGCCGATCGTCGGGCGCGAGAGCACAATCCGCGACAGGCCGGGAAAACGCGTCTTCAATCGCTCGGCGAAGTAAAGGCACAGGCGCTCCAGAGTCGGGACCTCCAGGCCAGCCTTGTCATTCAGTAGGCCGTGATCCAACTCGGCTGCGACAGCCTTGAGGGCGACATCCAGCGTATCCAGATCGGCCACCCAGCCGGCCTCCAGCATCTCGCCGCGCACGCTGGCCTCGACCTTGAACGAATGACCGTGCAGACGGCGATAGCGATGGTCCGACGGACCTTGCTCGATATAGTGAGCCGCGTCGAAAAACGCGGCCTTCGTGATCTCGAAGACGGGCTTCATCAGTGACTTCTTTTGACTAGGCCTGGGAGGCTCTAGCGCAACGACCCTGTCACCAAGTCGAGCGCCTTATCCGTCAGGGCAGGCCGAGATATTTGTGCGTTTGGACGCTTAAACGCCATTGTGGGTGCGAAAGGCAATAGGCCACGGCCAATTGCGTGTTTGCGTCGCGGTCCGGACCGTCCATCGGCTGCAGGTAGAACCGCTCGAAACCCAGGTCCGCGAACCGTTCGGGCATCGCCTCTTCCTGCGGGAAAACCAGCTTCAACTCCTGGCCCGAGGTCTGAACGACCGGCGCATCCGCCTTGGGGCTGACGCAGATCCAGTCGACTCCGGCTGGCGCTTGGATGGTGCCGTTGGTCTCGACCGCGATCTGGAAGCCGCGCGAATGCAGCGCGGCGATGGCGTCAGCGTCCAGTTGCAGGAAAGGCTCACCGCCGGTGCAGACCACGAGGCGATCGTCCGGGCCACCGGTCCACTGGGCCTCGACCGCCGCCGCCAGATCCTCGGCGGTCGCGAACTTGCCGCCGTTCTCGCCGTCGGTTCCCACGAAGTCGGTGTCGCAGAATGTGCAGACCGCCTTGGCGCGGTCCTGCTCACGACCGCTCCAGAGATTGCAGCCCGAGAAGCGGCAGAACACGGCGGCCTTGCCCGCCTGCCCGCCTTCGCCCTGCAAGGTGAGGAAGATCTCCTTGACCGAATAGGTCATTGGACCAGCGCCTCGCGGCCCGCCGCGTCCCATTCGACATAGCCCTTCTCGCGCAGCTCGCACGCAGGGCAAGTCCCGCATCCATGGCCCCAGGCATGCAGTTCGCCGCGTTCGCCTTGGTAGCAGGTATGGCTTTCCTCGACGATCAGCCGGACCAGATCTTCACCGCCCAGTTGCTTGGAGAGACTCCAAGTCTGGGCCTTGGTCAGCCACATTAGCGGCGTCTCAATGCGGAAGTCGCGATCCATGCCCAGGTTCAGCGCGCTCTGCATCGCGTCCAGCGTGTCGCGCCGGCAGTCGGGATAGCCCGAGAAATCAGTCTCGCACATGCCGCCGACCAAGGCGTCGATCCCTCGCCGGTCGGCCAGGGCCGCCGCATAGGTCAGGAACACCAGGTTGCGCCCCGGCACGAAGGTCGAGGGCAGCCCCCGCTCGGTCATCTCGATGGCGCGATCCGCAGTCAGCGCCGACTGCGCCACCGCGCCGAAACTGCGGATGTCCAGAACGTGGTCTTCGCCGAGCCGTCCAGCCCAATCAGGGAAGCGCGCGGCGATCTCACGCCGCACCGCCTGACGCGCCTGCATCTCGATGGCGTGACGCTGGCCGTAGTCGAAGCCGACGGTCTCGACGCGATCATAACGCTCCAGGGCCCAGGCCAGGCAAACGCTGCTGTCCTGGCCGCCGGAGAACAGAACCAGGGCCGCCTGGCGCTCACGGGGGCTCATGCGGGCCTCTCGATGTCCATGGAAAGGGGAAACATAGACCCTCCTCTACACGAGCCGAGCCGCCCCCGGAACCGCCCCCGCACAGCCTGGCGACTCGGCGGATACTCAGCCCACGAAAAGAAATGAAATCTTTCGCCCGCGAAATAACACAAGGCCCCATTCTAGATGGACCGTTTTCGAGATCGGACCGGAAACTTCCGTTAGGGAAGTCACAAACCGATCCTTCTAATCGCGCGGAAACTTACCCGCGCCAGGAGAACATGACCCCTGGAAAGTGAAAAGGTGTAACCTATCGCCGTTCACTTACATTCTGGCCAGTTGACAGCCTTCAAACGCAAGTATGCAATCTCCCAATGCTGCGAGGGGCTCGCCGTACGCCCACGCGGTGAAAACAGTACGGCGCCGAGGAAACATCGACGCTCGCAGGCTCCACCCATAAGGCGCCGCTTGCGTTCAGGGAGGGAATTCAATGTCGCAAACTCTGCGTATGCGGAGCCTATTGATCATGGGCGCTTCGGCGGTCGCGATCTCCGGTTTCGCCGTCCCCGCGTTCGCCCAGCAGAACACGACCGTCATCGAAGAGCTGGTCGTTACGGCTCAGAAGAAGGAAGAAGCGCTGCAGGACGTACCGATCGCGGTGTCAGCCTTCAGCCAGGACAGCCTGGAAGCCCAGAAGATCGACGGCGGTCCCAACCTGCAGTTGGCGATTCCGAACGTCACCTTCGCCAAGAGCAACTTCACCAACAGCTTCAACTTCCAGATCCGCGGCATCGGCGCCAAGGCTGTCGGCGCTTCGGCCGACCAAGGCGTCGGCGTCCACATGAACAACGCCCCTCAGCAATCGGGCAATCTGTTCGAAGCCGAGTTCTACGACGTCGAGCGCGTCGAGGTGCTGCGCGGTCCGCAAGGCACGCTGTACGGCCGTAACGCCACCGGCGGCGTGGTCAATGTGATCACGGCCAAGCCGACCGACATGTTCGAGGCGAACGTGCGCGCCGAATACGGCAACTACAACTCGATGAAGCTTCGCGGCATGGTGAACGTGCCGATCTTCGGCGACAAGCTGGCCGTGCGCCTTGCGGGCACCACGCTGAAGCGCGACGGCTTCGTCACCAACACCTTCAACGGCCACAAGGTCGACGACCGGGATCTTTACTCGACCCGCGTCCAGGTGATGTTCAATCCCACTGAGAAGCTGCGCACCAACTTCCTGTGGGAACGCTTCCACGAGGATGACAGCCGCGCC
>NCDQ01000564.1 GCA_002280275.1 Caulobacter vibrioides
CCAGCCCGGCGCGCTGAACGCACGGCCTTTGCTTCAGGAAGCGTCGCTGGGCGCCTTCGATTTGAGCCTGGCGTCCTCTCTTTGACGGCCCCGGGCGCCCGGCCGCGCCCCTCGTCGGCCGGCCGCCGAACCCTGGACGGCGAGGAAATCCGCGCCGCAACCCGTCCGAAGAACCCTATTCCCTAGGCAAGGCAAGTTTGCAGCTGGATCGGTAGCCAATTGCTTCGCGCGTGCAAACAGAGGGCGCGGAAACATTACATCTGAGAAATATTTGACCTCAGATACCGGTCTGCGTCAGAACTTCGCTCGCGTGAGATTCCGGCCGATCCGGAACAGGCGATACCGTGCCCCGGATCGGGGGCCACTGGGGAGGAGAGACCTTGGATAGACGACAGTTCCTCGCGGCCTGCGGCATCGGCGCTGGCGGCGTGCTTCTACCGGGCTTTGGCCAGGCGATCGCCGCCGAGCAGCTAGTGGAAACCATGGACGTGGCGGTTAAGAAGCGCCTCGCCGACGCGGCCCTGACCGCGGCCAAGGCCGCCGGGGCCACCTATTGCGACGTCCGCGTCGGCCGCTATCTGCGCCAGTTCATCCAGACGCGCGAAGCCAACGTCCAGGGCGTGACCAACACCGAGTCCAGCGGCGTGGGCGTGCGCGTCATCGCCGGCGGGGCCTGGGGCTTCGCCGCCACCAACAACATGTCGCCGGAGTCGGTGGCCCAGACGGCCCGCCTGGCCGTCGCCATCGCCAAGGCCAACGCCAAGAGCCAGACCGCGCCCGTCCAACTCGCCCCGACCAAGGGCGTGGGCGAGGTCAAGTGGGCCACGCCCATCCGCCGCAACGGCATGGAAGTGTCGCTGCAGGAGAAGGTCGACCTTCTGATGCGGGTCAACGGCGCGGCCCTGAAGGCCGGCGCCAACTTCGTCAATTCCAGCCTGTTCCTGATCAACGAGCAGAAGTACTTCGCCAGCAGCGACGGCTCCTACATCGATCAGGACATCCACCGCGTCTGGGCGCCGTTCACGGTCACCGCGATCGACAAGGCCACCGGCAAGTTCCGCTCGCGCGAGGGCCTCTCGGCCCCGATGGGCATGGGCTACGAATATCTGGACCCCAAGGCCGAGGATAAGGTCCTCTCGCCCAACGGCATCATCAGCTACAACAAGTCCTACGACATGGTCGAGGACGCCCAGGCCGCCGCCGTCCAGGCGCGTGAGAAGCTGACCGCCAAGTCGGTGAAGCCGGGCCGCTACGACCTGGTGCTGGACCCCAACCACCTGGGCCTGACCATCCACGAGTCGATCGGCCACCCGCTCGAACTCGACCGCGTGCTGGGCTACGAGGCCAACTACGCTGGCACCAGCTTCGCCACGCTGGACAAGCGCGAACAGCGCTTCCAGTACGGCAACGAGATCGTCAACGTCGTCGCCGACAAGGTGCAGCCGGGCAGCCTGGGCGCCGTCGGCTATGACGACGAAGGCATCAAGACCAAGAGCTGGCCGCTGATCCAGAACGGCAAGCTGGTCGATTACCAGGCCACCCGCGACCAGGCCC
>NCDQ01000565.1 GCA_002280275.1 Caulobacter vibrioides
GTGGTCGAGCACGACGAAGAGGCGATCCTGACCGCCGACTATGTGATCGACATGGGCCCGGCCGCCGGCGTCCACGGCGGCGAAATCGTCGCCCAGGGCAAGCCGGCCGATATCATGGCCAACCCCAAGAGCCTGACGGGTCAGTACCTGACCGGCGCGCGCGAGATCGAAGTGCCCGAACAGCGTCGGCCGTTCAGCAAGAAGAAGATGCTGCGCGTCGTCGGCGCCACCGGCAACAACCTCAAGGGCGTCACGGCCGAGATCCCCGTGGGCACCTTCACCTGCATCACCGGCGTGTCGGGCGGCGGCAAGTCGACCTTCACGATCGAGACCCTGTACAAGGCCGCCGCGCGCCGCCTGAACAACGCCAGCGACGCCCCCGCCCCGCACGAGCGGATCGAAGGCCTTGAGCACTTCGACAAGGTCATCGACATCGACCAGAGCCCGATCGGCCGCACCCCGCGCTCGAACCCGGCGACCTACACCGGCGCCTTCGGGCCGATCCGTGACTGGTTCGCGGGCCTGCCCGAGAGTAAGGCGCGCGGCTATGGCCCGGGCCGCTTCAGCTTCAACGTCAAGGGCGGCCGCTGCGAGGCTTGCCAGGGCGATGGCGTCATCAAGATCGAGATGCACTTCCTGCCCGACGTCTACGTCACCTGCGATATCTGCAAGGGCAAGCGCTACAACCGCGAAACGCTCGACGTCGTGTTCAAGGGCAAGACGATCGCCGACGTGCTGGACATGACCGTCGAAGAAGCCGCCGACTTCTTCAAGGCCGTGCCGCCCATCCGCGACAAGATGGAGACGCTGAAACGCGTCGGCCTCAGCTACATCAAGGTCGGTCAGCAGGCCACGACCCTGTCGGGCGGCGAGGCCCAGCGCGTGAAGCTGTCCAAGGAGCTCTCCAAGCGCGCCACCGGCCGCACGCTCTACATCCTCGACGAGCCGACCACCGGCCTGCATTTCGAGGACACCAAGAAGCTGCTTGAGGTGCTGCACGAGCTGGCCGACCAGGGCAACACCGTGGTCGTCATCGAGCACAATCTCGACGTCGTGAAGACCGCCGACTGGCTGCTGGACTTCGGTCCCGAGGGCGGCGACGGCGGCGGCGAGATCGTCGCGGTCGGCTCCCCCCAGGACGTGGCCAAGGTCGAGGCCAGTTGGACCGGCCGCTATCTGAAGGAACTGCTGGACCGCCACGAGGAGGCCTACAGCGCCGAGGACCTCGCACGGTCTGGGGCGATCGCCTCGTGGTCGAATGGTCAGGTGACGCTCCATGTGGGTCTCGTCCGCCCGGAAGACACCGTCAAAGAGGAGGGCGCGCGCGGCTCCTCGGCAAGCCCGACCGGGGAGGAGACCCCGGACGCCGGCGAAATCAGCTACCCGGCCTCACTGGCCGAGGATCTCAAGACCGAGCGCGCCATGGCGCTCGGGGCCGCGATGGCGCTGCATCCGGAAGCCACGCTCGATCTGACGCTCTTCAAGCTGGTCAGTGACGTTCTGGCCAGTGGCATGAGTGTCACGCAGGCGATCAAGATCGATGC
>NCDQ01000566.1 GCA_002280275.1 Caulobacter vibrioides
TCGAGGGTTATTTGACCGGCAGCTATTCGCACAGCCAGGTCAACATCAAGCGTGCCCCGGCCGCCATCCGCCAGACCCAGCCCTATGGCGCCTCGCCGAGCCTTGCCTCGAACAACCCTGGCGTCGTGCTGCCGGTTTACATCTGCTCGGGCGGCGTCAATTGCGCCACGGCTGCTGACCGGCAGTTGAACCCCAACAACCCCTATGCCGCGACATTCGCTGCCAACCCGGCCGCCGGCGGCGCCCGCGTCTATTATCTCTTCGGTGATATCCCGGTCGGCACCGAGCGCAGCAACGAAGTCATCCGCGGCGCCCTGGGCCTGCGCGGCAGCTTCGGCGATGGCTGGAAGTGGCATGTCGATGCGACGGGCGCCAAGGACAATCTCAACATCCGCGCGCTCGGCGTCGTCAACATCGCCGGCCTCAAGCAGGCGATCAACACCGGCGCCTACAATTTCATCAATCCGAACCTCAACAGCCAGGCGACGCGTGATCTCATTGCGCCGACCTATGACGTCGCATCCAACTCGTCGCTGGTTTCGGTTGATGTCGGCCTCAGCAAGTCGCTGATGGAGCTGGCCGGTGGCCCGCTGATGATCGCGGTTGGCGGCCAGGTTCGCCACGAAACGCTGGAGAACAACAGCCTCAACGAAAATCTCGATCGCTACGCCAACACGTCGGCCGCCTTTGGCAGCCACACCGTTTCGGCAGCGTTCTTCGAGCTTAACGCCCCGGTTCTCGATACACTCGAAGTCAACGTCTCCGGCCGCTACGATCATTATTCGGAAGGCTTTGGCCGCTTCTCGCCCAAGGTTGGCGCCAAGTGGACACCAATCGAGAATCTGTCGCTTCGCGGCACCTACTCGAAGGGCTTCCGCGCCCCGACGTTTGCGGAAAGCAACCCGCGCAGCAGCTTTGCCGGCTTTGTTTCGACAACGCCGCCGGCAAGCTTCCAGCTCGCCCATGGCGGCCTGATCACCGATGGCAACACCAACCCCTATGTGCAGTCCTACAGTGTCGGCTCGGGCTTCAGCGGCAACCCCAACCTCAAGCCGGAAAAGTCACGCAGCTTCACCGGCGGCGTCATCTTCGAGCCGACGCCATGGCTGACGATGTCGGTTGATTACTACAACATCAAGAAGACCGATGTGATCGTCACCGGACCGCTGGCTTCGAGCGCCCGTGCGGCCTATTTCGCCGGGAACCCGCTGCCCGCGGGCTACACCATCGAAGCGATCGATGGCGTCGATCCGCTGTTCCCGAACGCCCTGCCGCGCGTGCTCATCATCAACGCACCGTATGTGAACGCCGCCAGCCAGAAGACGTCCGGCATCGATTTCGCCGTGACGGCGCGCATCCCGCTGGCTGACGATATCCAGCTCATCAGCCGCCTCGATGTGACGAACATCCTGCAGTTCGATGTCGATAACGGCGATGGTGCGATCCAGAAGTTTGCAGGTACCTTGGGGCCGTACGAGCTGTCCTCGGGCGCCGGCACGCCGAAGTGGCGCGGCAACTGGCAGAACACGCTGCAGTTCAAGA
>NCDQ01000106.1 GCA_002280275.1 Caulobacter vibrioides
GGGCTGGTGCCCAGGATCGGCACGCCGGCCTCTTCCAGGGCGTGGGCCAGCTTCAGCGGGGTCTGGCCGCCGAACTGGACGATGACGCCGGCCAACGCGCCCTTGCTCATCTCGACATGCAGCAGCTCCAGCACGTCCTCGGCCGTCAGCGGCTCGAAGTACAGGCGGTCGGAGGTGTCGTAGTCGGTCGAGACGGTCTCGGGGTTGCAGTTGACCATGATCGACTCCACGCCGATCTGGTCCAGCGCGAACGCCGCATGGCAGCAGCAATAGTCGAACTCGATGCCCTGGCCGATCCGGTTGGGACCACCGCCCAGGATCACGGCCTTCTTGGCGGTCGACGGATCGCTCTCGCACTCGGGGATCTGGCCCAGGGCGCCGAACTCGTAGGTCGAGTACATGTAGGGCGTCGAGGCCAGGAATTCGCCGGCGCAGCTGTCGATGCGCTTGAACACCGGGCGCACGTTCAGGGCCTGACGCGCGGCGCGCACGGCCTTTTCGGTCGAGCCGGTCAGCTTGGCCAGACGCGCATCCGAGAAGCCTTGCGCCTTCAGCTCGCGGAAGCCCTGAGCCGTCGTCGGCAGGCCGCCGGCCTTCACCCAGCCTTCCTGGCGGACGATCTCGGCGATCTGGCGCAGAAACCAGGGCTCGTAAGCGCAGGCGGCGTTGACCTCTTCCACGGTCAGGCCGTGGCGGAAGGCCTGGGCGATGACGCGCAGGCGGTCGGGCGTGGGAACGCCCAGGGCCCGGATCACCGCTTCCTTGCCGTTGTCGGGATCATCGGCGCCGGCGATCTCGACCTCGTCGAAGCCGGCGAGACCGGTCTCCAGACCGCGCAGGGCCTTCTGGACGCTTTCCTTGAAGGTGCGACCGATGGCCATGACCTCGCCGACCGACTTCATGGCCGTGGTCAGCAGGGGCTCGCTGCCCGGATACTTCTCGAAGGCGAAGCGCGGGATCTTGGTGACGACATAGTCGATGCTGGGCTCGAACGAGGCCGGGGTCGCGCCGCCGGTGATGTCGTTCTTCAGCTCATCGAGGGTGTAGCCGACGGCCAGGCGCGCGGCGACCTTGGCGATCGGGAAGCCGGTGGCCTTCGACGCGAGCGCCGACGAGCGCGACACGCGCGGGTTCATCTCGATGACGACCATACGGCCGTCCTTCGGGTTGACGGCGAACTGGACGTTCGAGCCGCCCGTTTCCACGCCGATCTCGCGCAGCACGGCGATCGAGGCCGCGCGCATCCACTGATATTCCTTGTCCGTCAGGGTCAGGGCCGGGGCGACGGTGATCGAGTCGCCGGTGTGGACGCCCATCGGGTCGATGTTCTCGATCGAGCAGACGATGATGCAGTTGTCCGCCTTGTCGCGGACGACCTCCATCTCGTACTCCTTCCAGCCCAGAACGCTCTCTTCCACCAGCACTTCGGTGGTCGGCGAGAGGTCGAGGCCGCGCTCGACGATTTCTTTGAATTCCTCGACATTATAGGCGATGCCGCCGCCGGTGCCGGCCAGGGTGAAGGACGGGCGGATGATCGCCGGCAGGCCGACGAACTCCAGGCCTTCCATGGCCTCGTCCAGCGTGTGGCAGGCGCGCGAGCGGGGCGATTCCAGGCCCAGCTTGTCCATGGCGTCGCGGAACTTCTGACGGTCCTCGGCCTTGTCGATGACCTCGGCCTTGGCGCCGATCATCTCAACGCCGAACTTCTCGAGCACGCCCTGCTCTTCCAGAGCGAGAGCCGTGTTCAGCGCGGTCTGGCCGCCCATGGTCGGCAGCAGCGCGTCGGGGCGCTCCTTCTCGATGATCTTGGCGACCATCTCGGGCGTGATCGGCTCGATATAGGTCGCATCGGCCACGTCCGGATCGGTCATGATCGTGGCGGGGTTGGAGTTGACCAGAATGATCCGGTAGCCCTCGGCGCGCAGCGCCTTACAGGCCTGAACGCCCGAATAGTCGAACTCGCAAGCCTGACCGATGACGATCGGCCCCGCGCCGATGATCAGGATCGAGGAGATGTCTGTTCTCTTGGGCATGGCTAACTCGCGCAAAAACACGGTCGCGCACATCCGCGCGCCCGCTGTCGACCATCTTGCAGGTTAAGGCGCCCGTGTAGAGACGGAGTCGGTTTGGCGCAACCCCGCATGTTGGCGCAAGGTTAAGGGGGAAGAGCATCCCGCCTCAGGGGCGCTGGTGACGGGCTTTGTTCGTTGCAGTTCACTCCCGTCATTCCAGGGCAGGAATGACCGGGACAGACGCGTTCCGACGGTGGCGATCCGACTGTCCTGAGTCGGCGCTCCCTTCCCGATCAAAGCGGGAAGATGACTTCGACGAGCAAGCCGCCCGGCTCCCAGGCCCGACGAATGGCGCCCCTCAGTTGCCGTACGACATTGTCCACCAGGATGGACCCGAAGCCTTGTCGCGTAGGGGCGACAACCTCGGGACCTCCGCTTTCCCGCCACTGGAGCGTCACCTCCCTGTCGCTGAGCGTCCAGGTCACGGTCACTCGACCCCCGCCTTGGCTGCAAGCGCCATACTTGTTAGCGTTGGTGGCCAACTCGTGGAGCAAGAGGCTGATGGGTTGGACCTGCTCGGGCGACAGGTTGACCTTGGGCCCCGCGACCTCGACAAGCTCTCTGGGACACAGAGCGTCGAGCTCTTCCCTCACCACATCTTCCAGACGCCCTCCTTCCCATTGGCGTGTCGCCAGGGACGTCTGCGCGCGCGCCAGAGCGTCGATCCTGCCGGTAAGAATGGCTTTGTAATCGGCCATTCCGTCCGCCCGGGTCAGGCGTGTCAGAGATTGCACGATCGACAGAACGTTCCGCGCGCGATGATCGACCTCGCGCATCAGAAGTTTGCGCGCCTCCTCGTGGCGCTTCTCCAGGCTGATGTCGCGGACCTCGATGATCGTCCCGATCACCTTGGCCTGGTCATCCCTGATAGGGCTGGCGGTGAAGGCGACCGGGTAGAACGAGCCATCCTTGTGCACGAAGACTTCTTCGCCTTGGGTGCCGGCGTTCTCGGGGAAAGCCCTGTCGATCGCGCATTCCGAGAGCGGAAATGGCGAGCCGTCCGGGCGAGAATGATGAATGACGTCGTGGAGAACCCGCCCCGCCGTTTCCTGAAAGGTAAAGCCCGTTAGCCTCTCAGCCGCCTTGTTCATGAACACGCATTGCTGCTGATCATTCATCAAGAATACCGACATGGATGTATTGTCGAGTATAGCATCAAGACGCCGAACCGCATCCCTCAGCTCCGCCTCGATGAAAACGTGCGTCGTTATGTCTTTAATGGCGGCGTAATAGACAACATCATCTTCATCGTCAAAAATCTGCAATTTCACCGAGACATGATATTCGGAACCGTCCTTCCTTCTATGCTTTGTCTCGAAATCTAACCTTTCAACGTCTTTATTCTTCAGTGGTTCAATGAGTTTTATAAAATCATTTTTACTTATGCTTGGCTTCAGATCCCACGGCGTGAGCAAGCGTAGCTCTTCAATGGTGTAACCAAGGTTTTCACGAGCCCCCTTGTTCACAAGCCTGAAAAGAAAGTCGTCTGCGGAAAATACGTAGACTTCACTCGCAGCTTCTTCAACAATGCGGCCAAGGCGATCGCTTGTGACACCGAAGACGCTAGCCATGGTCGGTTGTTCCGTCTGAGCGCATGTTGCTCAACATTATCCGTATTTAAGTACCGACATGGTGGCAATGCTTTCGAAGCACATTACTCATGGCTAAGCTTGAAACGAACGGGTTGGCCAGGCGCGTTCTACGCGCGATAGGGCTCTGATCACTTTATCCGATCTACGCTCTCCTTACGGCCCTCCCCTCCCTCCAAAGAGAGGCTTCCGAAAAGGCGACGGGCGGCGGCGTCCGGGCTATGGTCGGCCGGTCGCCTATCTGGAGACCGTCCAATGACCCCCGTCATCTCCGCCTACAACTGGGTTCCTCCGCCCGCCCGCGGCCAGGTGCGCGACCTTCGGGTGCGCTGGGCGCTGGAGGAGCTGGACCGCGACTATACGGTCGAGACCGTGCTGCACCAGGACAAGGCCGCCTATCGCGCCAAGCAGCCGTTCGGCCAGGTGCCGGCCTATGACGACGGCGAGGTCCAGCTGTTCGAAAGCGGCGCGATCGTGCTGCATATCGCGGAAAGCGACGAGCGGCTGCTGCCCAGGGACCCGGCCGCGCGGGCTCGGGCGATCGGCTGGATGTTCTGCGCGTTGAACACGCTGGAGGTCCCGCTGCTGCAGCTGGCCGAGCTTAACATCTTCAGCGCCGGCAAGGCCTGGACGGAAGGGGCGCGCCCCCGGGTCGAGCGCTGGGTGCGCCAGCGCCTGGGCGAGCTGGCCGCGCGACTGGGGGATCGCCCCTATCTGGACGGCGAGACCTTCACGGCCGGTGACCTCTTGGTGGCCGACGTGCTGCGCCAGGTTCCGCAAGCCATGCTGGCCGAGACGCCGAGCCTGGCGGCCTATCTGGCGCGCTGCACCGCTCGGCCGGCGTTCCAGAAAGCCCTTGCCGCCCAGCTGGCCGACCTCAACGGCCCGCCGCCGCCGGGCTGGGGCTAAGGCTGCGCGACGAGGTGGGGCTGGGGGCGGCGAACAGCCACGCCTCGGCCAGCAGCAGGTTGGGAACCCAGCACAGGAAGGCGATGGCGCGGTAGGCCTCGACGAAGGGCAGCGGCCCCATCGCGGCCAGCGGCAGATAAAGGCGCAGCGTGACCGCCGCCAGGGTCAGGGCGAAGGAGCGGATCATCCAGGCGCGATGCTCGGCGATCCTTCCCTGCACGGCGCGACGCCAGGCCAGGGTCGTGGTCACGATCCAGGCTGCGCCCAGCAAGCCGAAACCGGCGGTAGCGATCGGTCCGGCCGTCGCGCCCAGGGCCAAGGCGACGCCGCCCACGCCGCCCGACAGGCAGCCCAGGACGTACACACGGCCCAGCAGCCGATGCAGGCTTGGCCAGCGCGCGCGGACCCCCGCCAGTATCTGGAAGGGTCCGACCAGCAGGGCGGTCGCCGCGCCGGCCACATGCAAGGCGAGGAACGGGTCGACGAAGCGATTGGCCATCACATTGGTCGCCAGGGGCCCGATCCTGGGCAGGTAGCGATAGGCCGTCAGGGCGACCAGAAGGCTGAGGATCATCATCAGCAGCCAGGCGGGGCGGGTCAGGATTTTCGGCATGGTGGGCTCCGGTTTCGAGCCGAGATTGCAAGCGCCGCGGCGCCGCGCTACGCCAACCGCGTGAGCGGCGCCTATTCTGCGCGAACGGCGCCAGGGGCGGATGATCGATGAGTTTGACGGATCGCCAGGGCGCGCTGAAGCGGCTGGCCATCGACCTGCTGCTGCTGACCGCGCTGGGTCTGGTGCTGGGCGTGCTGTCGCCCTTCGGCACCGCGCAGCTGTCTCCCGGAGAGCGCTTCATCTACTGGCTGCTGTCGATCGTCGGCGGCGGTCTGATCGGCGTGGCGGTCGACGAAGGGCTGGGACGCCGGATCGACGGCTTCGCGCGCCGCCTCGTCATCGTGACCACGGTCATGACCCCGGCGGTCGTCGTCTGGGTGGCGCTGATCGAAATGATCTTCGGGCATGAAGCGTTCCAGCTGCCGCCGATGCTGTGGTTTCGTGTCTGGGTGATCAGCGGCCTGGTGATGGCCGTGCGGATCCTGGCCTGGCGCAAGCCGCCGACGCCCGCCCCGACGGTCGATACCCGGGTCGTCGTGGCCCCGCCCCTGCCCGAGGCCGAGGCCGCCTTCCGCCAGCGCCTATCGGCCAAGCGGCGCGCGGCCCGACTGATCGCCGTCGAGGCCCATGACCACTATCTGCGGGTCCATACCGATGCCGGCGTCGAGCTTCTGACCCTGCGGTTCTCCGACGCGCTCGCCGAGCTGTCGGGCGCGCACGGCTTTCAGACCCATCGGTCCTGGTGGGTGGCGGGCGAGGCGATCCAGGCGGCGCAGTGGCGGCGCGGCGCGGGCGAGCTAAGCCTGGCCGGAGATCTCGTGGCGCCGGTCAGCCGCCGACATGCCCCGACCCTGCGGGCGGCCGGCTGGCTCTAACCCGGCGCTTGCGCCTCACCCGCCGATGCGTCCCCCGGCGCCGCCCAGGCCGCGCCGGACTTGCCCAGGTCATAGCCCAGCGTGAACAGCGCCCGCCGGCCTTCCGACGCGAAGTCCAGGCCCGAGAAGTCGCCCTTGGCGTCGTCTGGGATGGCCGTGTAGCGGAACACCCCGCCGTTGCGCCGGGTGAAGGCGGCGTTGGCCGTCAGGTGGGTGCGCATCTGGGCCTTGTTCATGGCGATCCACGAGCGTCCCAGGATCGACAGGGTGTCGCCCTTGGTGAAGCCAAAGCCGCCGTCGATCTGGCCGTTGACGATCACCGACACCTCGCCGGGCCCGGTCTGGTCACGCCCCGGCAGGATCGACAGCAGCAGGGTCTCGGGCGCGACGAAGAACGGCGTGGTGACGCTGCCGTCGACATGCATCTCCGAGAGCCGGCGATTGGAGCCTTCGACCTCGATCAGGCTGGGCGGGAAGACGCCGGGGATGCTGGCCGAGGCGACCAGCACGTCACGGAACAGCTGCAGGGCCGCCGCGTCGCCACGCGAAGCGATGGCCCCCATGTCCCAGATCATCGCTTCTTCGGTGTCGAGATTGGTGGTGGCGATCATCAGCCGTCGGCCCTTGGCGTGCTCGATGGCCACTGCATAGAGCAGCGGCGGGTCGACATATTTGGCCACCAGGTCGCGCAGGGCGTTGTTGCGGAAGATGCTGGGCGTGAAGAAAAGGTCCAGGCCCCGCTTCTCGAGGATGCGATCGGCGGCCTGGCTGGTGTAGGCCTCGGTCAGGCGGCGGTCCCAGTCCTTGCCCAGATAGGCGAAGGGCGCGGTCAGGGCGCCGGTCGAAACGCCGGTGACGATATCGAAGTCGGGACGGTTCCCCGCCGCTGTCCAGCCGACCAGCACGCC
>NCDQ01000107.1 GCA_002280275.1 Caulobacter vibrioides
CGAAGATCGCCAGACGGAACACGGTGGGGTCGACGGCTTCCATGGGAGCCTCCCTTTCGATGCTGGAGTTAGGCGGTCTTCAGGTTCGGATGCACAATCGCCCCGTCACGGGTGACGACGGCGGCTTGCAGGATTTCGTCCTCGAAATTGGGGGCGAAGGCGCCCTCCTTGTTCGTGAACAGCGACGACAGCGCGAACAGATTGCGGGCGTAGAGCGCGCTGGCGTCAGCGGCGATACGGCCGGGCAGGTTGGCGTGGCCGAGGATCTTGGCGCCATTGGCGGTGACAACGGTCTCGTTGAGCTTGGCGCCCTCGACGTTGCCGCCCTGTTCGATGGCCAAATCGACCAGGACCGAGCCTGGCTTCATCGAGGCCACCTGGGCCGCGCTGACCAGCTTCGGCGCTGGACGGCCCGGGATCAGGGCCGTTGTGATGACGATGTCCTGCTTGGCGATGTGGCTGGAGACCAACTCGGCCTGCTTGGCCTGGTACTCCTTGGACATCTCCTTGGCGTAGCCGCCGGCGGTCTGGGCGTTCTTGAACTCTTCGTCCTCAACGGCCAGGAACTTGGCGCCCAGCGACTCGACCTGCTCCTTGGTGGCCGGACGCACGTCGGTGGCGGTGACCACAGCGCCGAGGCGGCGGGCGGTGGCGATGGCCTGAAGGCCGGCGACGCCGACCCCCATGATGAAAACCTTGGCCGCAGCGACGGTGCCGGCGGCGGTCATCATCATCGGCAGCGCCTTGCCATAGGCTTCGGCGCCCTCGATCACGGCGCGATAGCCGGCCAGGTTCGCCTGCGAGGACAGCATGTCCATCACCTGCGCACGCGTGATGCGGGGGATGAACTCCATGGCGATCGCCGTCGCGCCCGCCTTGGCCAGAGCGTCCAGCGTTTCCTTGTCCTGGTAGGGATTGAGGGCGGCCGCGACGATGCTCGGGCGCACGCACCTTGAACAGGGCGTCGGCGTCCTTCAGAGCGTCCTTGGCCGTCTTGGCGATCTTGGCGCCCGCCGCTTCGTAGTCGGCGTCCGGATAGGACGCGGCCGTCCCAGCCCCGGCCTGAACCACGACAGAGAACCCGGCCGCGCCGAGTTTCTTGACCGTTTCAGGCGTGGCCGCGACCCGCGTTTCGTTGGCGCGGGTCTCTTTCGTGACGGCGATGACGGCCATCGGCATTCCCCTCCCCAGAGCGGTGTTACCTCACCAGCATGTGGGGCTCTGTAGGGGATAGTCTTGCCTCTTGTCGAGGCATGACGTGCACGTCAGGGAAAAATTATACCGATGGCCACCGGTGTCAGTGGCTTTGCGTGGGCTTTTCCTTCAGGAGCACCACGCCCAGGGCCAACAGGACCACCGAAGCGATAGCGCTACCAATGAACCCAGCCGGCGTGCAGAACAGCAGGGTGATGAAGAGCAGCAGGACCGCGACGGCCAGCGAGCCCCACTTCGTCATCTTGCCGAACGCGTCGTAGGTGGCAGCTTGTTCGTGGATGTCCATTTCACCGCGGTGATAGTCGCCGGCCATGTGTCGTCCTCAGGAAAGAAAAGAAGAAATCCTGTTCGCGGATACAACGCGGGCGACAAAGGCTCAAGCGCGCGCATCGCCCCAGCGCTCGGCGACGAAGCGACCGCGTACAGCCGCAACCGCTTCATCGACGGTAATATCCGTAATCCGCCCCTGCCCGCCATCCAGGCGCGATAGCCACCGCGAATAGGCCGGCACCGGCGCGGTGCCCATCAATCCGATACAAGGCACGCCCACCGCGGCCGCCACATTTAACGCGCCTGAGTCGTTACCCAGAAAGCCGGCGGACAGCGATATCAGGGCCGCCGACTGGTCGAGCGGTAGGTCGCAGGCCACCACGTTCCCCGGCATGGCGCCGACAGCCGCCTTCGCCGCCGCCGCCTCGTGCGGACCACCAACCCAGAACACCGTCCCGAAAAGGTCCGAGAGCCTTTTAGCCGTCTCTGCGAAGCGCACCGCCGGCCAGGTTCGGGCCGGTTCGCTGGCGCCGATCCCAAGACACAACCACGGCCCGGGGCGGCCGGCGTACTTGGCCTTCACAGCCTGCAGCGCTTCGGGGTCAAGCTTCAGCGCGGGCTCTCGGCTGTCGACCACCAGACCATGCGCCTTCTCGAACGCCTCGAGCTTGTCGATCCGGTGCGCGGGTCGCATGGTCTTGGGCAGGAAGGGCCCGGTCGTCAGAAAGCGCTGCTGGCCATGACCAAGACCAAAGCCACGTCGCTCAGGCGCCCCCGCCAAGGCTGCGGCGATGGCCGGACG
Source organism: Caulobacter vibrioides (assembly GCA_002280275.1). GTDB lineage: Bacteria > Pseudomonadota > Alphaproteobacteria > Caulobacterales > Caulobacteraceae > Caulobacter > Caulobacter vibrioides_A. Next base: position 2,288 of record NCDQ01000107.1, read on the forward strand.
GTCGATCTTTTCCAGGATCCAGACCGCGCGCGGCTTTTGCGCTCGACAGATCCGATAGAAGTCGAGCGTCTCGCGTATGCCCTTCAGGCGATCCTTGTAGTGCGGCGCGTAGAGCACCCGCTCGACCGACGGCTCGACCTTGAGCACCTCGGCCGCCCGGCTCGACGGCCGCGCGACCAACACCACCTTGCCTTCAGGCGTCGTCGCCGCGATCGCGCGGATCGTCGGCAAGTGCCACATCAAGTCGCCAATTCCGCGATCGGGCGCGTAGACGAGGACGGGGCCCTGGAACGTCGATGCGGACAAGTCGGTCAGTCTCTCAGCGGCTCGCTCCGCGATTACCGGGCGCAGATCGCCTTGTCACCCATCGCGAGACCTCAGGGCCAATTGGCCAGCAAACCGCGCAGACCCGCGACACAGGCGAGAGGCTGGTCCACCATGACATGATGGTCGGCGTCCGGAATGGCGAGCTTCAGCACAGTCGTCGGCATGCGCCCCACCATGTAGGCGAGCGTCTCGTCGCTCATGAGGTTCGACCGCTCTCCCCACGCCAAGGCGGTCGGACAAGCGATCTGGGGCAATAGATCACCCAGGTCCGGCATCTTGAAATTGCGCCAGAGATCCGGATCAAACTTCCACGTCCACCCGTCCGGGGTTTCCTTGAGAGAGCGCCTGGCGATGAAGTCGGCGATGTAAAGGTTCTCGCAGCCCTGCGGCGGCGCGAGGCGAAAGCGCGTCAGGGCCTCTTCCAAGGTCGAATAGGCTGGCGCGCCCTTGCCCGAACGCGGCGGAGGCCCCTTCCAGCGCTTCTCGGGCGGCTGGATCGTGGTGTCGAGCAGGATGGCCCCGCGCAGGCGATCGGCGTGTCGCGCGGCGCAGTACAAGGTCGGGAAGCCTCCGAAGGAATGACCCACCACGATCGGCTTGACTCCGCTCGCCTCTAGTCCGGCCGCCTCGACGGCCGCGAAGATCTCAGCGGCGAAGAGTTCGGCGGTGTAGGCCTCTCGCCAGTCGCTGCCGCCCATGCCGGACCACGAGATCGCCGCGACGCGCCAGTCCTTGGCGAAGAACGGCGCGATGAAGCTCCACCAGTCGGCGTGCGCGCCATTGCCGTGCAACAGCAGCAGGCCCGGCTTGCCGACCTCGCCCCAGGTCAGAAGCTCGATATTCGCCCCCTCGACCGGGATCATCGAGCGCGTCGGCGCCTCTGCGATCGCGGCGTCGAACCATGACGGAGCCGGAGGCGGCGCGCCCATGAACGGCGCAAGCAGGGAGGCTGGCGCGGATTGGTCATCGGCCATCGGTTAAGCCTCTTCCTTGTAAGCCAACTCGCCGGGACGCGGCTTTCGCGGGCTCAGCGCCTTGAAGACGCCGGTGCCGGTGATCAGGGTCCGATCGCCGGACCAGATCCGGCCGCGAACCGTGAACAGCAAGTCCTCTTCGCCGATCAGCTCCCCTTCGCCTTCCACCCAGTCGCCCAGCTTGGCGCCCGAAAGGAAGTCGCACATCAAGCGTACGGTGACCCAGCTGTAGGACTTCTGCAGCGAGATGATCCGCCCCCAGGCCATGTCGGCGAAGCTCATCAGCATGCCGCCGTGGCAGTTGCCCAGACCGTTGGTGTGGTGCTCCTCGACGCGGAACGCCAGGCGCGCCTGGCCGGGCCCCTCGCGGTGCTCGAACAGCGGGCCGATCTGACGGCCAAAGCCCCGTGACCAATTGAGTTGCGAGAAGCCGTCCGGAATCGCGGCTGTCTGGGCGTCTGTCAAATCGTCGGACATGGCGTCAGGCTAACAAGCGTTTGAAAAAAGGAAAGCCTTCCGTAAGGACGACGCTCTGGCCGGCGTCTAACCTCTCGAAACAGGGGGATGGCTTGAGCCGAGACCACGACAATTTCGCCGACTGGCTGGCGCCGCATTTGCCGATGCTGCACCGGACGGCGCGGGCGTTCGCGGAAGCGGGCGATCAGCACGACCTGCTGCAGGAGCTGACCCTAGCGCTGTGGAGGGCCCGCTCCAGCTTCCGCGCGGAGAGCGCGACCGGGACCTTCGCCCACCGCGTGGCCCACAACGCCGCCTTGACCTGGAAGCGAGGCGAGGCCCGCAGGCGGCTGCGCGGCGTAACGGTTGAGGCCGAACTGCTCGTCCGCGACGCCGGCGAGGATCCGCAAGGTCCGCTCCTGGAGCGGCTGTATGCGGCGATCCGCACCCTGCCGCCGGTCGAGCGATCGCTGGTCCTGCTGTCGCTGGACGGCGTGCCCTACGCCGAGATCGCGCGGCTGCACGGGCTTTCGGAGAGCAATGTCGGCGCGCGGCTGACCCGCCTGCGCCAGCGGCTCTCCACCTTGGTGAAGGAGGACGCCGATGGACTTTGAGCGTCTCGAACAGGCCTGGCGGTCGGAGGCCAACCGCCCGTCCGAAGAGCAGCAGGCCCGACTGATGGAGGAACTGATGACGATGTTGAACGCCCGCCGCAGGACGGAATTCGTGCTGGCCGCCATCCCCTTTGGCGCGATGATCGTGTTCACGGTCGTGGCCGGGGTGGCCGCCTATCGCGGCGACTCCTTCGCGCACGATTGGCCGGGACTGGCGATGCTGGGCGTCTGCTGGGCGGCGCTGATCGGCACGTTCTGGAACGGCTTCCGAGCCCGCCGCCGCCATACCGGCCAGCCGATGCGCGACACCCTGGAAAACCTCTTGGCCCAAAACCAGGCGGCCCGGCGAAACTACATGACCTTCTGCGCCTTGACGCCGGTGTTCCTATTCCCGCTGTGGATGGCCGTCGACCACCTCAAGGATGACGGTCGCATGAGCGCCGCCGCCGGGTTCCAGGCCACGGCCCTGTGCGTCGGGGCCCTGGTGGCCAGTTATGCTTGGAACACCCTGCGCTTTTATTGGGTGATGAAGCCCGAGCAGCGTCGACTGGAAAGCCTGCTGGCGGAGTACGAATAACCCCCAACGCCGTTCTCCCCGGCAAATGCCGGGAGGAACGGACTATTGGATGCCCACCGCCGCAAGCGCCGTGGCCTGCCGTGCGGCGACGGCCTCTTCGGAGAAGCCCTCAAGCGAGGCCTCGAATAATTGCTTCCAGTTGTGGCTGGCGCCCAGGTGCAGGAACGCCGCGCCCAGGCCGATGGCGGCGCGGTCCATGAACACGAACTCGCGCGGGATGGTCACACCGCCGACGGCCTTGAGCGCCTGGCGAACCTTGAACGCCTCACGCCGACCGTACTCGCCGGGCGGAACGTCATCGGCCACCGTCCGGACTCGGTCGTCCAGCAGGGGGCCGTAGATGAACCGGGCCCAGACGTTCAGGGCGTCCACCAAGGGATCGCTCAGCCCCTGGAAACCCCAGCTGCGATAGGCCTCGACCTGTTCGGCGCGATCATCGTTGGCGAGCGCGCGGTACAGACGCACAACCCCGGCCACGAACTTCGGCGGGAAGATGCGGATGCAGCCGAAATCCAGCAGGTTCAGGTGCGTGGCGCCCTCGCCGGCGAAGGTGTAGTTCCCGAGGTGGGGGTCCCCATGGATGATCCCCAGGTGGGTCATCGGGCTCCACCACGCCTCGAACAGCAACGCGGCGATCCGGTCACGCACCGCCTGGGGCGCGGTCTTGAAGGTCAGCAGGCCCTGGCCGTCCAGCCACGTCATCGACAGCAGGCGTCCCGTCGAGAGCTCCGTGACCGGCGAGGGCGTCCGGATATCCGCGCGATCGGCGAAGAAGTTGGCGTAGAGCGCCATCAGCTTGGCCTCGCGGGCGTAGTCCAACTCCTCGCGCAGGCGATCGCCGATCTCGACAATGGCCTCGGACGGGTCGAGCGCGCCGTCCATGCGCTTGACGAGCCCGATCAAGGCGCGCAGCTGGCCCAGGTCGCTTTCGACCGCGCTCTGCATGTCCGGGTACTGCAGCTTCACCGCCAAAGCACGGCCGTCGTGGGCGACGGCGCGGTGCACCTGGCCAAGCGATGCGGCGGCGGCGGCTTCTTGCTCGAAGCTGGCGAACCGCGCCTGCCAGTCGGCGCCGAGCTCGGCCGCCATGCGCCGCCGGACAAACGGCCAGCCCATGGCCGGGGCGTTGGTCTGCAGCTCGGCCAATTCCTTGGCGAACTCGGGCGGCAAGAGGTCCGGCACGGTGGCGAACATCTGGGCCGCCTTCATCAGCGGCCCCTTCAGCCCGCCCAGCGCCGCCTTCAAGGCCTTGGCGTTGCGCGCATCGGCTTCGTCGCCGCCGAACATCCGGTTGGCGCCGTACGACACGGCCGCCCCCGATAGCCCGGCCCCGACCTTGGCGAAGCGGGAAAGCCGGCCGGTCAGCCGGTCGCGTTCGGGGTCGCGGGCGTCGTCGGCCATGTCACCGCCCGCCGCGAGGAGATCCTCGTAGAGCGGCGCGAAGGTCGCGGGATCCTCGCGGCGCTTTTCCATCAGCCCCCGAACCAGGAGATCCCCGAAAGCATAGGCATAGACGTAGAACGGCGCGTGGCAGAAGTGGCTGACATAGGCCCAATAGTGCTCGTAGCCGGCGTTCAACCTCACCGCCGGCCCCAGGCTCTCACCCATGACGTCCAGCCACAAGGCGCCGATCTGATCAGGCGACAGCTCACCGTCCTGGCGCGCCTCGTGGAAGCGGCGTTCGAACCGGTGGAAGGCGATCTGGCGGACCACCGTGTTGAGGCCGTCCTCGATCTTGCCCGCCAACAGGCCTTTGCGGTCTTCGGGCGTGGCCTCGGCCAGGAGGCGGTCGAAGACCAGCCCCTCGCCAAAGATCGACGCGGTCTCGGCCAGGGTCAGAGGCGTGTCGGCCAACAGCGTGCCCAGCGGCTGGCACAGCGTCTGGTGCACGGCGTGGCCCAGCTCATGCGCCAGGGTCAGCACATCCCTTCGCTCGCCCATATAGTTCATGAACACGAACGGATGGCGATCAGCCGTCACCGGATGGGCGAAGGCGCCGGATTGCTTGCCCGGGCGGGGCCTGGCGTCGATCCAGGGCTTGTCGAAGAAGACCTGGGCGGCGTCGGCGAACTTGGGCGCCAGGTCCTGGAAGCTCTCCAGCACCATGCCCTTGGCCTCGTCCCAGGCGTAGGCGCGCGGCGCGGCCGCGGTCAGCGGCGCGTTGCGATCCCAATAGTCCAGGGCCTCGACGCCCATGACCTTGGCTTTCAGGGCGTAGTAGCGGTGCGACAGGCGGGGATAGGCCTCGACCACCGCCTGCTCCAAGGCGTCCACGGCGTCAGCGTCGACCTCGTTGGCCAGGTGGCGTGACTGGGCGGGCGTCTCGTAGCGACGCCAGCGGTCCTCGACCTGCTTTTCAAAGGCTAGGGTGTTGAGCACCAGCGCCTGGGTGGAGGCGCGGTCTTCCAGAGCCTTGGCCAGTCCGTCAGCCGCCGCCTTGCGACGCGCGAGGTTGGGATCCGAAAAGCGGTTGAGGGCCTCGGCGAGGGTCAGGCTCTCATCGCCGACCTTGACGGTCAGCTTGGCCAGCGTCTCGTCATAGAGCCGCACCCAGTTGGCGACAGCCGGGGCCTTGTCGACGATGAAGCGCTCCAGTTCCGGCGACAGCTCATGCGGTCGTGACAGGCGAACGCGACGCAGCCACGGCGCCCAGCGGGCGGCGTCGGGATGCGCCTCAAGCGCCTTGGCGATCTCGCGATCCTCCAGCTGGTTCAGTTCGAGCGTGAAGAACAGGCTCTCGGCGGCGATCTGGGAGGAACGAGCCCGCAGGTCGGCCTCGAACTTGGCCCAGGCCGGATCATCGCGGGCGACCGAAGCCGCCAAGCCCGCATAGGCGCCCACGCCCCACAAGCCGTTGGTCGCCTGCTCGTAGAGGCTGATCCCGCGATCCAGCAGCAAGCCTAGCCGCTGAGGCTCCTTGCGGGCCTCCAGGAACATCCGACCTTGCGGCGTGATCGGCGCAAGCCTCAGCCCGCCCGCCATCACCAGCAGAAGCGCCGCCAGAACACCGGCCACGATCAGCGCGACACCGCCCCAACCGACCTTTCTGGCGACCTTGACCGCCGCCTCGCCCGCCGCCTCGGTGGCTTCGGAGAGCGTATCGGTGAGATCAGGCTTGTCCTGGTCGCGGCTCAAAAGCTCTGCCCGATGCTGAGATAGATCTGAAACCTGGGGTCGCCCTTGCGACGCCCGAGGGGCGCGGCGATGTCGGCGCGGATCGGCCCAAAGCCAAGATCATAGCGGACGCCGAAACCTGCGCCCGCACGGAAGTCCTCACGTCTGGGCGTCTTGTCTGTGCCGATGGCGCCGGCGTCTATGAAGGCGACGCCGCTCCAGCGGTCGGTGATCTTCTGGCGGACCTCGAACGATGTCTCGAGCAGAGAGATCCCGCCTTGGGGGGTGTTGTCAGAAAGCCGGGGACCGATCGCCTGGTAGGCGTAGCCGCGCACCGAACCGCCCCCTCCGGAGAAGAAGCGCCGCGAGGCCGGCACATCGAGGACGCCCGCGCCAACGATCGCGCCCAGCTTCACGCGCGCCGCCAGAACCGTGCTGTCCTGCTTGCCGAACGGCAGGTAGGCGGAGCCCTGACTGGCCAGCTTCAGATACGGCACAGAGGTGTCGCCAGCCACATAGGTCGGCTCGGCGCGCGCCTCGAGCCGCCAGCCGCGCTTGGGGTCCAGGATATCGTCGGAGAAATCCCACGCGTAAGCGGCCAGACCCGCCAGCGTCGCCAGATTCAGCTTCCGCCCGGCGATCAAGCCGTTGCGGTTCACCTGCTCCTTGGTCTGCGACAGATCGAACGAGACCCCGAAGGTTCGATACGCGGTGGTCTGGCGTCGCCGGGTCAGGTCGACCCCGACCGTGGCCCCGGTTTCGTTGTAGGCGTCAGTGTCGTTGCGAAAGACCGAGCTGTTGAGCTTCAGCGTCTGCTGCGGACGCCGCCAATGGGGCAGAGAAATCTCGGCGCCGAGTCGCTGTTCCAGCTTGGCGAAACGCAGCGCATAAGTGGTTGTGTCCGCTCGCTTTTGCCGGTTGTAGCGGATCCAGCGCGCATCAACGCCCGCGCCTTCGCTGGTCGAGTAGCCCGCGCCCAGTTCGATGGTGCGGGCTTGTCGGTCGGAAAGGGTGACGACCACGGGTCGGTAGCCCTCGGCCGTGGCCTTGTCGACGCCCGCGAGTGATACCGAAATCGAGTCATAGACGGCGGTGTCGCGCAGCCGGCGCTCCAGCTCGGCGACATCCTCCGGGTCGTAGACATCGCCGGCCACCCACGGCGCGAGGCGACCGACCCAGTCGGGATGGGTGCGTCCCTTGGTGACGACTTCGACGCCAGCCAGGTGGACCAACTCGCCCGCCATGATCTTGAAGGTCGGACGAACCGTGCGGTCGGCGTGATCCACAATGACCTCGCGCACTTCGGCCGCGACATCGGCGTAGCCAAGCTTGGCGACCTGCGCGACGATCCGCCCCTCGGCGCCGATGATGTCGGCGGAACGGCCGGGTTCGCCCTCTGTAAGGCGCATGGCCGCAGCGGCGCGTTGGCGCACGCCTTCATCCGGCGGAGAGCCCGACCAAGCGATCTGCGGATCGGCGAGCAGGAAGGCCGGACCTGGCGAGATCTTCACGATCGCGCGTGGCGGATCGTCTTCCGCCACATCGGGCTCGACAGTGTAGGCGTAGTAGCCTTCTGCGCGCAGAACGGCGATGGCGTCTTCACCCGCCTGTCGGGCGCGACGACGCGCTTCAGAGCGACTGCGCGGCGGCTGTTTGGACTGAGACAACGCGCGCTGGATGGCTTCGCGAAGCGCGCGCTCCTCGACACCCTGAATCTGGGCCATCGGCTCATCGGCCCAGGCGACCGAGGCCGATAGCCAGGTCACCGCCGCAAAAGCCAGGGTAGTCCGCCCAAGCACCAAATCACGTTCCCCGCGCGAAGCGCCCCCTTCCCTGCTGTAGTCTTGGGCCGGGCGCGTGTCACGTTCGGAAATGCGGCTCGGCGCCGTCGGCGGCGCTTCCCAAACCGGCCGAACGGCGCCCAAACTATAGGCAGCTCTGCGCAATCGCTTGGCGGATGTCGAATCCGGGAAGCTGGGCCGCGTGAAGGCCCTAGAGTTCAGACGGCGGCCCCTGCGGGGCTAGCCCAAGATCGAAAGACAAGCGGATAGAAGCGTGGCGGCGAAGACCCAAACCTTAGCGGACACCCCGACCCTGCCGATGACGGAGGCCGCCTACCTTCCAGGCGTCGCCTACGACGAGATGTTCACGCCCGAGGGTGAGGTTCGCGAGCACTACGACCCGCTGCACGGCAGGATGTCCACGCTGGGCGCCGAGGAACTGGCGGCACGACAACGAACGCTCGAGCGCTCGTTCCTGCTCCAAGGGATCACCTTCACGGTCTATGGCGCGGAGAACACCACCGAGCGGATCATTCCGACGGATCTATTTCCCCGGATCATTCCCGCCGCCGAGTGGTCGCGCATCGAGAGCGGCCTGACCCAGAGGCTGCGGGCTCTGAATCTGTTTCTGGCCGACATCTACGGCGATCAGCAGATCCTGATGGACGGCGTCGTTCCGCGCGAACTCGTGCTCGGCGCGCCCTCGTTCCGCCGCGAGATGCAGCACATCTATGTGCCGCACAAGGCCTACGCCAATGTCTGCGGCAGCGATCTAATCCGCTGCCAGGACGGCCAGTTCGCTGTGCTGGAGGATAACCTCCGCGTCCCGTCGGGCGTGTCGTACATGCTGGCGAACCGCGATGCGGCCAAGCGCACCTTCCCGGGCACGTATCGCGCCGCAGGCGTTCGCCCGGTCGAGCGCTATCCCGACCTGCTGCTCTCGACCCTGAAGAGCATGGCCGCCGACTGGCGCGCCGATCCCCAGGTCGTGGTGCTGACCCCCGGCGTCTACAACAGCGCCTATTACGAGCACGCCTATCTCGCGCGCCTGATGGGCGTGCCCCTCGTCGAGGGGCGCGACCTCGTGGTGCACGAGAACATGGTCTACATGCGCACCACCACCGGCCTGCGCCGCATCGACGTGATCTATCGCCGGGTTGATGACGACTTCATCGACCCGCTGACCTTCCGGCGCGACAGCTCGCTGGGCGCCGCCGGCCTGTTCAACGCCTATCGCGCCGGCAATGTCGTGATCTGCAATGCGCCAGGCACGGGCGTCGCCGACGACAAGGCGGTCTACGCGTATGTCCCGGACATCATCCGGTACTATCTGGGCGAGGATCCCATCCTGCCCAATATCGAGACCTTTCTCTGTCGCGAGCCGCGCCAGCTCAGCCATGTGCTGGCCAACCTCGATAAGCTGGTGGTCAAGGCCGTCGGCGCCTCGGGCGGCTACGGCATGCTCGTTGGGCCCCACGCCAGCCAGAAGGAGCGAGACGATTTCGCCCTGGCGATTAAGGCCGACCCCGAGAACTACATCGCCCAGCCGACGATCCAGCTCTCGACCGCGCCGTGCCTTGTGGACGGCCGCATTGAGCCGCGCCACGTCGACCTGCGGCCCTTCATTCTCTCGGGCGAAAAGACCGTAGTCACACCGGGCGCGCTGACCCGCGTCGCGCTCAAGCGCGGTTCTCTCGTCGTCAACTCCAGCCAGGGCGGCGGCTCCAAGGACACCTGGGTTCTAGCCGACGACGCTCCCTCCAACGGCGCCGGTCAAGGGAGCGCCCGTCCATGATGCTCGCCCGTGTCGCCGACAGCCTCTACTGGCTGGGCCGCTATATCGAACGCGCCGAGCACCTCTCGCGCCTGTCCACCGTGATGCTGAACGCCACGCTCGACCAGACCGACGCTGGCGCTCAGGCGGTGTGGATCGCCTTGGCGGCCGTCGGCGAGCCAGGGGACGGCGCCGGCGTAGGCTCGTTCGAAGCCGCCCAAGCCCTGGTGCTGGATCGCGGCGACCCCAACTCGGTCGTCTCGTCCCTGGCGCGGGCCCGCGAGAACGCCCGCCAGGTTCGCGATCAGATCACGACCGAGACCTGGGAACGCCTGAACCTGCTGTATCTCAAGGTCACCGACCCGAACGCGGCCAAGGACTTCGCCGCCGGCTCGGACATCTTCCTGCACGACGTGATCGCCGACTTGCACCTGTTCAAGGGCGCGGCGGACACCACCATGAGCCATGGCGAGAGCTGGCGCTTCATGATGCTGGGCATCTACATGGAACGCGCCCAGCTGGTGTCGCGCCTGCTGGAGGTCTGTTTCGCGGAGTCGCCCACCCATGGGCGCCTCGGCGACCATGTGGCGCTGGTCAGCGTGCTGCGAATGGCTTGCGCGCTCGAGCCCTATCTTCGCGTCTATACCGCCGAGATCGAACCCCGCCACATCCTGGAATTCCTGGTCTTCGACGAGGATTTCCCGCGATCGATCCGGTTCGCGACGGCGCAGATCGAACAGCATCTCAGCGCCATGGCGCGCAGCGTCTCGGCGAATGAGCGCTCGGGTCCAGAGCGACTGGCCGGTCGCCTGAAGGCGCGACTGCAGTTCGCCGATGTCGACGAGCTTGAAGCCGTGGGCGCCGGTCCGCTGCTGACCACCGTGGTCAACGAGTGCGCCCGCATCCACGAAGCCATCTACGAGACCTTCGTGGCCTATCCCCTCGAAACGCGTCTGCCCGCTTAGGATCCAGGATCGTGCTGCTCGAAATCCGACACGTCACCCAGTACCACTACGAGCGCCCCGTCCGCGAAAGCCTGATGGAGCTGTGGATGCAGCCCCAGAAGACCGCCCGGCAGCGACTGGTCAGCTTCGAACTCGACCTGAACCCCGCCGCGCAGGTGTTTTCTTACGCCGACAGCTTCGGTAACGCGGTCTATCACTTCGACGTGCCTCAGCCGCACGACAACCTGACGATCATCGCCCGCTCAGCGGTGGAGACGGAGTCGCCCGGCGAACGACCCGACTATCTGGACATGGGGGAATGGGACCGGCTGCGCAGCGAGTTCGTCCGGGGCGAATGCTTCGACTTCCTGCGCCCGCACGGCTTCGTGAGAACGACTGAGGCGCTGCAGACCTTCATCAACGAACATGACCTCGACGCCCTCAAGCGCCGCGACCCGCTCACGGCGGTCCGCATCCTTTCGGAAACGATCTACAGCGCCTTCGAGTACCAGCCGGGCGTCACCGACGCCGACAGCGATTTGACGCTGAGCGCCGGGCGCGGGGTCTGTCAGGACTTTGCGCACATCATGCTGGCCGTTTGTCGGGGCTGGGGCGTGCCGGCGCGTTATGTCTCAGGCTATCTGTTCACTGACCGCGAAGCGGGAGACCGCTCGGATCCCGACGCCACCCACGCATGGGTCGAGGTGTTCCTACCGAGCCTGCGCTGGGTCGGCTTTGATCCCACAAACAACATGATGGCTGGCGAACGGCACGTGGCGGTGGCCGTGGGTCGCGACTACGGCGACGTCACGCCCTCGCGCGGGGTCTACAAGGGCGACGCTGAAAGCCAGCTTGCGGTCGGCGTCTCGGTGCGCCGTGCGCGCGCCGCCTTGGCCGAGCCGGAGTTCCTGCGGATGGCGCGTCCGGCCTTCGCTGGAGGCCGTCGCCGGCCTGACACCGCCCTACGGGAGGAACTGCACCAGCAGCAACAACAGCAACAATAGACTCTAGTCCGCTCACCCGGCGGGCAAACTGGCCAGAAACCGCCGCGCAATCTCCAGCGCGCCGGCGGCGCCGCCGGCGCGGGGACCGATCCGTTGGGTCGCCGTGAACTGAACGCCGACCTCGGTTCCCGAACGCCAGACCACGTTCGCCAGGTGAACCCGCCGACCGCCGGCGTCGACGAACACGAAGGTGTCCGGCGGCGGGGCGATGCCTGCGATGGAAAGCCGACCGCCCTTCTCGGCCACGTCGAGCAGCGAGCCCTTCCACGACCGGGGATCGTCCACGATGTAGATTTTGCGCGCCGCAGGCATCCGGGGATGCGCGCGCCGCTCAGCGCCCGAGGTCTCGACCATGACCATCCGCTTCTCAAACCCCGCCGAGTCGTTCTCGGAAACAGCGTAACCTTCGCGAGCCTTCCCGCGAACGTTGCACACCGACCATCAGGACGACTTAGCGAAATTATGCTTAAGCGGCGTAAACGTGAGCCTTACGGGCGGCGATCTGCACGGCGCCCGTAAAGCGCTCGGCGTCGGCGCGGGAGGCGCTGATCTCAAGGCGACGACCATCCGACGTGAGCGCGGTGACGGCGGTCAGGGCGCCCTGGACATGCGCGCGCTCGATCTTGACCTCGAAGCCGGTCTCGTCGAGCGCAAAATCATGGGGACGCACATAGGCGATCGCCGCGCCGTCCCGCACGCCGGAGGCCGGCAGGCTCAGCGCGCCGGCGCTGAACCGCCCGCCAGTGACCTGGCCTTCCAACCGGTTCGCCTCACCGACAAAACCGCAGACGAAAGCCGTCTCGGGCGCGTCGTGAACCTGATCCGGCGTGCCGATTTGCTCGATACGGCCCTGGTTCAGGATCGCGACGCGATCGGCCAACTCCAGCGCTTCTTCCTGGTCGTGGGTCACGAAGATTGTGGTCACGCCCGTGGCGTCGTGGACTCGGCGAAGCTCCCGGCGAAGAGACTTGCGCACCGTGGCGTCCAGCGCGCCAAAGGGCTCGTCCAACAGCAGCACGCTGGGCTGCACGGCCAGAGCCCGCGACAAGGCCACGCGCTGACGCTGGCCGCCCGAAAGCTGCGACGGATAGCGACCGCCCAGGCCTTCGAGCTCGACAAGCTTGAGGAGCTCATCGACGCGGCGAGCGATCTCGGCCTTCGACGGCTTGTCCTTGCCCTTTCGGACATCCAGACCGAACGCGATGTTCTTGGCGACGGTCATGTGCTTGAACAGCGCATACTGCTGGAAGACAAAACCCACCCGGCGCGCTGCGGCCGAGGCGTGGGTGACATCCTGACCGTCAAAGAGCACCTGCCCTGCGTCTGGAAACTCCAGGCCGGCGATGGTGCGCAGTAGGGTGGTCTTCCCCGACCCTGAAGGCCCCAGCAGAGCCAGCAGTTCGCCATCAGCGATCTCAAGGTCCACCTTGTTCAGAGCTGGATAGCGCCCGAACTGTTTTTCGACGGAGCGGATGGAAATGGTCATGGGGTCCGTTGTCCGTTCAGTGTCCGCGACGGCCGCGCGCACCCGGCTGGGCGATCTCGAGCGCCGTCTTCAGCACCAGAGTCACCACCGCCAGAAGGCAAAGCAGCGCCGCCACGGCGAAAGCGCCGACAAAGTCGTACTCGTTGTAGAGGATCTCGACATGCAGCGGCATGGTGTTGGTCAGGCCCCGAATGTGACCACTGACCACTGACACCGCGCCGAACTCGCCCATCGCGCGGGCGTTGCACAGCAGCACGCCGTAGAGCAGCCCCCAGCGCACATTGGGCGCGGTCACCCGCCAGAATGTGTAGAGCCCGCTCGCGCCCATCGACACCGCCGCCTCCTCCTCGCTGACGCCCTGTTCCTGCATCAACGGGATCAGTTCACGCGCCACGAAGGGAAAGGTCACGAACACCGTCGCCAGCACGATCCCGGGCACGGCGAAAATGATCTTGATGTCGTTGTCCAGCAGCCACTCGCCAAACCACCCCTGCAGGCCAAAGATCAGCACATAGATCAAGCCGGCCACCACGGGCGACACCGAGAACGGCAGGTCGATCAGGGTGATCAACAGGGCCTTGCCTCGGAACTCGTGCTTGGCGATGGCCCAAGCCGCGCAGAGACCAAAAACGGCGTTGAACGGGACAGCGATGGCCGCCGTGAGCAGGGTGAGCTTGACCGCCGCCAAGGCGTCGGGATGGCTGGCCGCCAGGACCGCTGCCTCCAGGCCCTTGCGAAGCGCCTCGGCGAACACCGCCGCCAGCGGCAGGATCAAGACCAACGCCAGGAAGGCGAGCATCGTGCCGACCAGCAGGATCTTGGCCCAAAGCGGATCATCGGTGGCGCTGCGCGCCTTGGAGTGATCGATCGCCATCAGTCGAACCTCCGCGCCCAGGCCTGAATGGCGTTGATCACGAAAAGCATCAGGAACGAGACCGCCAGCATCACCACCGCGATGGTCGCCGCCCGCACATACTCGAACTGCTCCAGCTGGATGATGATGAGCAGCGGCGCGATCTCCGACCGATAAGGCATGTTGCCGGCGATGAAGATGACCGAGCCGTACTCGCCAACCCCACGGGCGAAAGCCATGGCGAAACCGGTCAGCCACGCGGGCGCCAGAGCCGGCACGATAACCCGGGCGATCGTCTGGATCCGGGTAGCGCCGAGGCTTGCCGCAGCTTCCTCGACATCGGCGGCGGCGTCGCGCAGCACCGGCTCGATGGTCCTGACGACGAAGGGCAAGCCGATAAAGGTCAGGGCGATCACGACGCCGACCGGATTGTAGGCCGCCTTGATCCCCAGCGGCGTGAGGAACTGCCCGACCCACCCCGTCGGCGCGTAGAGCGTCGCCAAGGCGATGCCCGCGACGGCGGTTGGCAAGGCGAACGGCAGGTCGACCAGAGCGTTCACCAGCGTCTTCAAGGGGAACTCGTACCGCACCAGCACCCAGGCTGTGAGAACCCCGAACACGCCGTTGATCGCCGCAGCCACGAACGCCGCCCCAAAGCTCAGCCGATAGGCGGCGATGGAGCGTTCCGAGGTCGCTACCGCCCAGAACTCGGCCGGCGACTGCTGGGCGGCCTTCAGGACCACGGCGCTCAAAGGGATGAGCACGATCAGCGACAGGACCGTCAGCGTGACGCCCATGGTCAGGCCAAAGCCCGGGATTGCGGATCGCTTACGGAAAAGCGGCTTGCGCGCGCCCCTCGCTGGCGGCCGCTGCTCGGCGGTGTCGGCGGTCATCGTCTGATCGTCGTCCAGGATCCGGGCTTGCCAAGAGGGCAATGCGAAGAGGTGACGTCAGCTCGCCGTCAAGGGCGTCCGGATCGTCGAAAGTGAGCTGCTTAAATCTCTACCTTGTCGATGGGGCAAACGAGAAAAGACGCATCACGGTCGCAGAAAAACTGCGCTTGAGGACCGCGGAGACCGCGCGCCCTCGAACTGAAATGACCGATGCGATGGAACGCCCTGTCAAGGGCGAAGCGTTGGTAGGCCGGCTGGGATTCGAACCCAGGACCATTCGATTAAAAGTCGAATGCTCTACCACTGAGCTACCGGCCCGCTCACGATCCGGCGGGGGCCGGGGGAAGCGGCGCGGACCATAGTCGGGGGTCGCGCGCGTCGCAAGCACGGTTTCGCCGTTTTTCCGTGGCATGACGGTAAAGCTGTGTACGCGTTAGGATGACTCATGCGTCGAACCTTCCTCCTGGCGGTCATTTGTAGCCTGGCCCTGGCCGCGAACGCCTCTGCGCGGCAGAAGCAGAGCGCGCCCAGCGATGACGGACGCATCAAGTCGACGTCGGAGGCCAACAAGGAGGGAATCAGCGGCGCGGTCAGCGCCCCGCTGCGCGACGTGAACATCGTCCGCACCAAGATCCCGCGCGTCCTGCTGGAGGCCATGGATGACCCTTATCGGCGTCCGACCCCTGCGGACTGTCGAACGCTGGTCGCGCTGGTCGAGCCTCTGGACGCAGCCTTGGGCGAGGATATCGACCGTAATCCGCCCCAGGAGAACGAGGACCTTATGGACCGTAGCCGCAAGGCCGCCGGCGAGGCCGCGCTGGGCGCGATCGCCAGCACCGCTCAGGACCTGATCCCGATGCGCGGATGGGTGCGGAAACTGACCGGGGCCGAGCGGCACGACCGGCTGGTTCAGAGCGCGATCGCTTCTGGCAATGTGCGCCGGGCCTATCTCAAGGGGCTAGGCGAAGCGCGCGGTTGCAATCCCCCGGCCACGCCACGGCACAAGCCGATCACCGCGCGCCCCGTCGTCGACCCTGGCATGCCGCCGCCGCCGGACCCGTATGGTCCCCGGCGCCCGCGGTTCCCGATCATCAAGGAGGAGGCCCCTCGGGTTCCCAACGGGCCCGACGGCTAAGCCCTAAGGTGTCGAGCGGCGAAGTCGCGCCGGAACTGCTCGAAACGCCCCTCAGCGATCGCCGCCCGCATAGCGGCGGTCAGGGCCTGGAAGAACGCGATATTATGCCAGGACAACAGCACCTGACCGAGGATTTCCTCGGCCTTGAAGAGGTGACGCAGATAGGCCTTCGAATAGTCGCGGCTGGCGGGGCAGTCGCTGTTCGGATCCAGCGGCGTCTCGTCTTCGGCGTACTGGGCGTTCTTCAGATTGATCGGACCATCCCAGGTCCAGGCCTGACCATGTCGGCCAGAGCGCGTGGGCAGCACGCAGTCGAACATGTCGACGCCGCGGGCCACGGCCTCGACCAGATCGATCGGCTTGCCCACGCCCATCAGATAGCGCGGGCGGTCTTGCGGCAGGAAGCCGGGCGCATAGTCCAGCACCTCGCACATCGCCTGGTGCCCCTCCCCGACCGCCAGCCCGCCGATCGCGTAACCGTCGAAGCCGATCTCCTGCAGTCGCTCGGACGACTCGCGGCGCAGATTTTCGAAGGTCGAGCCCTGCTGGATGCCGAACAGGACCTGGGTGTCGCGGGTTCCGAAGGCGTCCTTCGAGCGCTTGGCCCAGCGCGCCGAAAGCTCCATGCCCTTGCGCGCTCTGGGCTCCTCGGCCGGCCAGGCCACGCATTCGTCCAGCTGCATGACGATGTCGCTGCCCAGCAGGTCGGCCTGGATCTCGATCGAGCGCTCGGGCGTCAGGACGTGCTTGGAGCCGTCGACGTGGCTCGAGAAGGTCACGGCCTCCTCGGTCAGCTTGCTGATGCCCGACAGGCTCATCACCTGGAAGCCGCCGCTGTCGGTCAGGATCGGCTTGTCCCAGCG
>NCDQ01000567.1 GCA_002280275.1 Caulobacter vibrioides
AGGCCACGACAACATCAAGGAGATCGTAGATGAATTCCGAGCAAAGAACGGGACAGGCAAGCCCGCAATCCTGACCCATGAGAACTCGCAAGAGGCCGTCATTCTGACCGTGCAGCCTGGCAGCTGATCGCTGTGACTAGCGAAGACGCCGGACGTGCTGAAGGACCGACTAGGGTGGGGAGCATTCTTGAGCATACTTCCAGAAACCCGACCTCCCCGGCGAATGCCGGGGTCCAGATCGAACCCACTGAGGCTTATCTGTAGAGCGCGGAGGCTGGGCGCGTCATCCCCAGCCGCTCCGGATGAATCTGGGCCCCGGCATTCGCCGGGGAGGTCGGTCGTTGAAGTATCCGACCAGGATCGAAACCGGTCTTGAGCCTACGTCCATCAACCAGACGTCTCTGCGGTCGCCGCAGAGGTCGGCCCAAGCGGGCGCAGCCACCCAAAGCGCCACCATTCGCCCACTTCCTGACGTCTAGCCGTGGTCCACAGCGTCTCGGGCCGGCGCTTCGGCTCGTGGCGTGGCGAGCAGATGGCGCACTGGAGACGACAGGGCGAGAAGGGGGCGGCGTTGGCGGTGAGCGTGGTCGCGCACGCTGCGGCCGTAGCCCTGCTGCTGGGCGCGCCTGTCACGCCTGCGCCGCCCGAGACGCCGTCCGTCATGGTTTCGCTGGTCGAACCGCCGCCGCCGCCCCCGCCGCCACCTCAACCGCCCGCGCCGCACGAGGCGCCGAAGTCGACGGTGAAGGCGCCGAATAAGCCGCCGTCGCCCGAAAAGCCCAAGGACGCCGCCCGAGCCGCGCCGCGCTCGCCGCTGCGGTTGACCAAGGCGCCGATCCCCAAGGATGTGACGCCGCTGCCGGCCAGTCCGAAGCCGGCGCCGGCGCGCCTGATGGGCCTGGGCGAGTCCGAACTGATGGGCGCGGCGACCGCCGGCTCGGGGCCTGGCGGCGGCGGGGGCGGGGCGGGCTGTGACATGGTCCGGCTGTTGCAGGAGGGTCTGCGCAAGAACCCCCGCGCCCGCGCCGCGCTGATGCGGGCCCACGCCGCCACTGTCGGCGCCGGCCGCGCGCCGCTGGTCTGGAACGGCGACTGGCTTCGCACCGACGGCGAGGAAGGGGACGGCCTCTCAGGCCTGCGCGAGATGATCATGCTGGAGGTCGCCTTCGCTCCGGCCGCCTGCCGCGCCGAGCCGATGCGCGGGCTGGTGCTGATCTCGCTGAACGACGGCCCCGGCGCGGCCCGCTTCGCCCTGGGCGGCGGCCACTGGCGGTGGTCGGATCTGTTGTTCGCCAAGGGCGCCCGGCGTTAGGCGGCCCTAATCTTCCGCAGCACGTAGAGCCCGCCCGGGATCGCGGCGTCGGCCTGACGGCGCAGCGGCGTCCGGCGATGCTGGATCACCGCCAGCCCCCCTAAGAGTATCAAAGACGCGTCTCTTTATGTGATGTGTTTATTCTATTACTTTAGGTACCTTGAAAAAAACGCCCTTTGTAGAAGGTGCGTTGACTAACGCATTATCTCTGCA
>NCDQ01000108.1:0-6892 GCA_002280275.1 Caulobacter vibrioides
GCCCTTCTCTTCCTTGAAGTGGCAGGTCACCACCGGCAGCTTCAGGGCCTTGGCGTCGACGGCCCCGAAATATTCCTGGCTGGCCAGATTGACCAAGGTCGGATCGGCGTGGCCCTCGGCCGCCTTGTTGAGCGTCTTGGAGATCGTCTCGCCCCAGAAGTCGTAGAGGTTCGCGCCCTTCTTGGTCTTCAGGCGCGTGCCCATCTCCAGGCGATAGGGCTGCAAGGCGTCGAACGGGCGCAGCACGCCGTAGAGCCCCGACAGGATCCGCAGGTGGTCTTGCGCCCACTCCAGCGCCGGGCGGTCCAGTTCGCGGGCGTTCAGCCCCGCATAGACGTCGCCGTTAAAGGCGATCACGGCCTGCAGCCCTTCCTCGACCTGCGGGTCAAAGGCCTGGAAGCGCTCGCGATTCAACGTGGCCAGGGCGTCGGAGATATGCATCAGGCGCTTCAGGTCGGCCGCCGTCAGCTTGCGCGTCACCTTGGCCAGCTCGGCGATCTGAGGCTTCAGCTCAGGGGTCGTGAGCGGCAGCACCGTCTGGGGCGCGGTGAAGTCCAGCGACTTGGCGGGCGAGATGACCATCAACATGAGCGGGGAGATAGAGGCTTCCAGGGTCCGGCGCTAGGGCTGGTGATGATCACTTTCCGGATCGGAAAGTTTTCGCTTGCCAAGACGGAAAGTGATCCGCTGTGACTTTCCGAAATGGAAAGTAAGGAGGTCGCCATGACCCGAGACGAAGACGCCCTGCGGATGCTGGCCGAACTCGAGGCCGCCAACGCCGACCTCGCCGAGCGCGTCAGGGCGCCGGTCTGGTATCATCCGGCCCTGGGGCTGTTGATGGGCGGGCTTTGCGCCGTCCAGGCCGCGCCGGTTCCAGGCATGTACGCCTACTACGCCGTGTTCATCACCGGCCTGATCCTGCTGGTTCGCGCCTACATCAAGCGCACCGGCCTGTGGGTCAGCGGTTATCGCGCCGGACGGACGCGGTGGGTCTCCGTGGGGCTGGCGACGATCACGACCGGCCTGATGCTGCTGTCGGCCTGGCTGTTCCACACCCGCAAGGAGGCGCTGGCCCCCTTCGTGTTCGCCGGACTGATCGCCGTCATCGTGACCATCGGCGGTTTCGTCTGGGAAGCCGCCTTCCGCGCCGATCTGCGCGACGGCGGTCGCCTGTGAGCGGAGCGCTTGATCCGGTGATCCACGCCCCCAACCGCCTGCAGATGTGCTGCATGCTGGCGGCGGTGGACACCATCGACTTCGCCACCGTCCGCGAGGCTCTGGACGTTTCGGAATCCGTGCTCAGCAAGCATGTGAAGACCCTGGAAGAGGCCGGCTATGTCCGGGTCAAGAAGGCCGCCTCCGAGGGTCGCCAGCGCACCTGGCTGTCGCTGTCCAGCGAAGGGCGCAAGGCGTTGAAGGGCCACCTCGCCGCGCTGAAGGCGATGATGGCGGGCGTGCCGGAGGCGTAACAACGCCTCGACCTCGAGGAGCGGCGAGGCTATCCAGCCGGGCATGAACACCCTTGGCCTCGCCGCAGCCCTCGCCTGGCCGATTCCGATGTTTGCCGCCCTGTTCTTCGTGCTTCGCGACAGGACGCTGAAGTTCCGCCCGCTCTGGGCGGTGGCGTGCTTCATCGGGGTGGGCGCGTTCTGGATGGAGCAGGCGAGCGGGCGGTGGGGCTTTATTCCCCTGGCGATCAACCTGATCCCGGGGACGCAGCCAGGCTTCCATCGGTCGACGATCCCCGGCGGCGCGCTCCTGGTCATGCTGGCTCTGTGGCTGCGCACCCGCAAGCGGGCACTGGCCAAGCCAGCCGCCTAGAACAGCACCCTGGGATTCATGATCCGCTGGGGGTCCAGCGCCCCCCGGATCGCCCGCAGGGCCGCGACCTCGATCGGGTCCTTGTAGGTCAGGGCCTCGGCCGTCTTCATCGCGCCCAGGCCATGCTCGGCGCTGATCGAGCCGCCGAAAGCGGCGGTGATGTCGTGGATGATCTTGGCCCCGGCTTCGCGCTGGGCCTCGTGGGCGTCACCGTCGCCGCCGACGGGCTGCAAGACGTCGTAGTGGACATTGCCGTCGCCCACATGGCCGAAGGCGACGATGCGGGTTCCGGGGAAGTTCTTCTCGATCGCCGCATTGGCCTGGCCGATGAAGTCGGGAATCTTCGAGACCGGCACCGAGACGTCATGCTTCCAGACCGCGCCTTCCGGCTTCTGGCCGGCGGAGTGGCCCTCGCGAATGTGCCAGAAGGCCTTCATCTGCGTCTCGGTTTGCGCCACCGCCGCGTCGGCGATCAGACCGCGCTCCAGGGCGCCGGCCAGCAGGCGCTCGAGCGCCGCCTCGGCCGCACCCGGTTCGCCGCTGGCGATCTCGATCAGCACATACCAGGGGTGCGCCTCGGGCAGCGGATCACGCAGGCCCGGCACGTTGCGGACGGTCAGCTCAAAGCCCAGCCGCCCCATCAGCTCGAAGGCCTCGACTGCGCCGCCGGTCTCATCCTTCGCCCGCGCCAGAAGCTGGATGGCGTTCGCCGGCGAGGCCAGACCCACGATCGCCACGGCGCGTGAGGCCAGCGGCGCGTGCAGCTTCAGGCTGGCGGCGGTGACGATCCCCAGCGTGCCCTCGGCGCCGATCAGCAGCTGCTTGAGGTCATAGCCGGTGTTGTCCTTGCGCAGCCGCTTGAGGCCGTTCCAGATCTCACCGTTGGGCAGCACCGCCTCGATCCCCAGCACCTGCTCGCGCATCATGCCGTAACGCAGGACGGCCGTGCCGCCGGCGTTGGTCGAGATCAGGCCGCCGATCGTGCACGACCCTTCCGAGGCGACGCCCACCGTGAAGCGCCGGCCCACCTTGGCGGCCTGCTGGTGGGCCTCGTACAGGGTGACGCCGGCCTCCAGCACCATGGCGTCGTCGATCGGATCGACGTCGCGGACCGCCGTCAGCTTCTGGGTCGACAGCAGGATCTCGCCGCGCGGGATCTGGCCGGCCACGAGGCCGGTGTTGCCGCCCTGGGGGGTGATCGCCACGCCCTCGGCGGCGCAGATCCCGACCACGGCGGCGACCTCGGCCGTCGTGCGGGGCGTGACCAGCAGCGGCGTTTCGCCCTGCCAGCGGCCGCGCCACTCCACGAGCTTGGGCGCGATCACGTCCGGGTCCTGGCTCCACCCGCCCTCGCCGAGCACGGCTTTCAGACGGGACACGACATCGGCGGGGACGGGCTTGGTCATGATGCGATCATACGCCTCTGGAGCTAACCGACATAGCCCGCTGCGCGGCGCAGGCGGTCGTTGATCGCCTCGCCCAGCCCCTCTTCCGGGATCGGCGCCACGGCGATGGCGGTCGGCCGAATGCGGTCGGCGGCGCGCAGGAACGCGAACAGGTTGGCGGCGGCCTCGGCGAGGTCTCCCGTCGGGCTGAGATTGAACACGCGCGGGCTCTGCGCCCACGGACCAAAGGCCAGATAGGCCTCGCCGGCCTCCGGCGCCTTGGCGTTGATCCGCACCGGCGCGTCGGGGGCGTAGTGCAGGGCCAGACGGCCCGGCGAGCGCTTGGCGTCATCCTCGGCCTCGGCCAGACGGCCGACGATCTGCTGCAGTTGCACGCGCGTGACCGCACCGGGCCGCAAAAGCCGCACCTCGCCGTCCAGCACCGAGACAACTGTCGATTCCAGGCCGACGGCGCAGGGGCCACCGTCCAGGCTGGCGGCGGCCTTGTCGCCGGTCTCGGCCATGGCGTCGTCATAGGTGGTGGGGCTGGGTCGCCCCGAGCGGTTGGCCGACGGCGCGACGACCGCCCCGCCGAAGGCGGCCAGCACAGCGCGCGCGAGCGGGTGCCCCGGCACGCGGATCGCCACCGTGTCGAGACCCGCACGGGCCAGGTCGCAGACCGCCTCGGCGTCTCGGATCGGCGCGACGATGGTCAGGGGACCCGGCCAGAACTCACGGGCCAACGCATAGGCGCGATCGTCGAAGGCGGCGATCTGCGCGGCGGTCGCCAGATCGGCGACGTGGGCGATCAGCGGGTTGAAGCGCGGCCGGCCCTTGGCCTCGAAGATCGCGGCCACGGCGGCGGGATCGGCGGCGTTGGCGCCCAGGCCATAGACGGTCTCGGTGGGCAGGATGACTAGCCCGCCGGCGCGCAGCGCCTCGGCGGCGGCCTTTATTTCCGCTTGGCGGTCAGCTTGAAGCTCACCGTCACCTGCGCCGCGATCTCGTCCGTCGAAGCCCATTCGCCCTGTCCCACGCCGAACGTCGTCCGGTCGAGGGTCGTTACACCGCTGGCGGTCGCCGTGTCGCCATCGATCTTCAGCGAGAACGGCAGGCTGAGCGGCTTTTTCACGCCGCGCAGGTCGAGGCTGCCGTCGGCGACATACTTGCCCTCGCCGGTCTTGCGGAACTTGGTCGCGGTGAAGACGGCCTTGGGATGGTCGGCGGTGTCGAGGAAGTCCTCGCCCGTCAGGCTGGCGTCGCGCTGGGCGTCGCCGGTCTCGGCCGAGGCCAGGTCCACGCCGACCGTGACCTTCGAGCGGTCCAGCGCCTCGGGCGAGAACTGGATGTCGGCGGTCCAGCGCTGGAAGCGGCCCTCGATGGACGCGCCCGACCAGGTGGCGGCGAAGCCGAGCGTGGCGCCCTTCTGGACGCTCCAGGCGACCGGATCCTTGAGGTCGCTGACCGGCGGCGCGGCGACGGCTTCCGGCGCGGTCGCTGCACCCGGCGTGGCGGCCGGCGCGGCGGCAGGCTCGACGGCCGGCGCGGGTTCAGCGGGCGCAGGCGGCGGCGCGGCGGGCGCCGTGTTGGGCGTGTAGAGATAGCCAGCGGCGACGATCGCCGCGAAGCCGGCGGCGGCCAGCCACAGGCGCGGCTCCTTCCAGCCCGGCTTGGCGCCCGGGGCCATGTTCTGGAACACCGCATCCTTGTCGAGGATCTGGTGCTTGGCCACTGCGCCCAGGTGCAGCAGCAGCAGCAGGTAGGTGGTCTTGACCAGCACGCCGTGACCGATCTCGCCGATCTCGTGCCAAAGGTGCTTGGGGCCGGCGGCCAGGTCCGGCAGCAGCGGCAGGTGCGGCCAGGGGATCGCGCCGAACAGGATCGTCGGCAGGTTCGTCCGGCTGGTCGAGACCAGGATCCAGCCCGTCAGCGGCAGGCCGATCATGATCACATAGAAGCCGACATGGACCACCTTGGAGGCGATCTGCTTCCAGCGAGGCTGCCCCACCGGCCCCGGCGGGGCGGGATTGACCCACCGCCAGCCCAGGCGCGCCAGGCTGAGCAGCAGGATCGTGATCCCGATCGACTTGTGCAGTTGCATCATGGCGAAGGTTGCGGGCCCCTTGGGCCCATCCCCCGCCCGCCAGCCCAGGATGATCTGGAAGATGATGGCCGCGGCGATCAGCCAATGCAGCGCGATCGCCACCGTCGTGTAGCGCGTCCGGTTCTCGGCCATGCGACTCTCCCAGATCCCTGTCAGACGATAGGCTTACTTCTTGTCGAACTCGACTTCGATGCTCAGCGCAACCTCGTCGGCGACCAGCGGCACATACTTGCTGACGCCGAATTCCGAGCGCTTGATCGTGGTCGAGGCCGAGAAACCGGTCTTGACGCTACCCGGCGCGAAGCCCGAGCCCACGCCGTTGAAGGTGACGTCCAGCACGATCGGTTTGGTCACGCCGTGCAGGGTGAAGTCGCCATAGACCTTGCCGGTCTGGCCCGAGCCCGGCTCGACCTTGGTCGAGACGAAGGTCGCGGTCGGGAACTTGTCCGCTTCCAGCCAACCGTCGCCGGCCAGTTCCTTGTTGAACTTCAGGCCGAACGCGTCCGCGCCCGTCGAAGTGTCGATCGAGGCCGGGTCAACGGTCACCGTGATCTTGGCGTCCTGCGGGGCCTTGGGGTCATAGGTGAACTCGGCGTCCACCTTGGTGAAGCGGAACTGGTAGTTCGAAAAACCCATGTGCTTGATCTTGCCCACCACCGAGGCGTGGGTCTTATCGAGCACATAGCGGCCGGCCGGCAGGTCAGCAGGCTTGGTCGAGCTGACGCCGGGCGCGGCCAGGGCGGCTGGAGCCGTCAGCAGGGCGATGGCGACGGCGCCGTAGGCGACCTTGGATAGGGAGAAATGACGGGACATCGGGGAGGCGCTCCAGAGAGAATTAAAACAGCGCTAGTTGCAGTTCCCCGATCTAGGTACTCCAGCACGGCTTTGAAGGGCGTCATGTTCACGAGCACGTGATAACGGCTCAACACATTGTCCGCCGTGAGGCGCCGAGCGCTTGGCGACCCCGGGCGCCGGGCTTTAAGACGGAGGACGATCTGGAGTTTCTCCCATGACTTTCCGTGCGCCCGTCCGCGATCTTGCCTTCTCTTTGCGCCACGTGGCGGGCTTCGAGCGTCTGGCCGACGCCTTCCCCGAGGCCGACGCCGATACGGTCGCCGCCGTACTGGAAGCGGCGGGCGCCTTCGCCAGCGACATCCTGGCCCCGCTGAACCGGCAAGGCGACCTGGTCGGCGCCAAGCTCGAGAACGGCGTGGTCCGCACCGCCCCCGGCTTCGCCGACGCCTACCAGCAGTTCGCACAAGGCGGCTGGACCAGCCTCGCCGCACCGATCGACCACGGCGGACAGGGCCTGCCAAAGACGCTTGAGGTGGCCGTCCTGGAAATGGTCCAGGCCGCCAACATGGCCTTTGGCCTTTGCCCGATGCTGAGCCTGGGCGCGATCGAAGCGCTGGAGCTTTGCGGCTCGCCCGAGCAGAAGGCCAAGTATCTCCCCAAGCTGGTGTCGGGCGAATGGACCGGCACCATGAACCTGACCGAGCCCCAGGCCGGCTCGGACCTGGCGGCCCTGACCACGATGGCGACGCCGGATGGCGACGGCGGCTGGCGGATCACCGGACAGAAG
>NCDQ01000108.1:6917-8380 GCA_002280275.1 Caulobacter vibrioides
GACGGCGGCTGGCGGATCACCGGACAGAAGATCTACATCACCTGGGGCGACCATGACGCCGCCGACAATATCGTCCACCTGGTCCTGGCCCGCACGCCCGACGCCCCGCCCGGGGTGAAGGGCATCTCGCTGTTCCTGGCCCCCAAGGTGCTGGTTGGCGACGACGGCAAACTGGGGCAAGCCAACGCCCTGCGGGCGGGGAGTCTTGAGCACAAGCTGGGGATCCACGGCTCGCCCACCTGCGTGATGCTGTTCGAGGGCGCCAAGGCCGAGCTGGTCGGCGGTCTCGGCCAGGGCCTGCCCAACATGTTCGTGATGATGAACGCCGCCCGCCTGCAGGTGGGGACGCAAGGCACGGCGATCGCCGAGCGCGCCTATCAGCAGGCCCTCTATTTCAGCCAGGACCGCGCCCAGGGCCGTTCGGCCTGGACCGGCGCCTATCCCGCGCGTCTGTTCGACCACCCGGACGTGCGCCGCACGCTCGTTTTGATGAAGGCTCATATCGAGGCCGCGCGCGGCATCTGCCTGTCGACCGCCGTCGCCGCCGACCTGGCCCACGCCGCGCCGGACGAGGCGACCCGCACCGCCGCCAAGCTGCGCGAGGAACTCCTGACCCCCATCGCCAAGGCCTGGTCGACCGATGTCGGCGTCTGGGTCGCCTCGCAAGGCGTGCAGATCCACGGCGGTATGGGCTTCATCGAGGAGACGGGCGCGGCCCAGCACTATCGCGACGCCCGCATCGCCCCGATCTACGAAGGCACCAACGGCATCCAGGCGATCGATTTGGTGGGTCGCAAGCTGATGCTGGGCGAAGGCCAGGCCGTTGGCGACCTGATGGACGACATCCGCGACACGATTGACCTGCTGAAGGCCTCGGACCTGAAGGGCGTAGGCCTGCGCCTGGAGGCCGCGCTCGACGCCGCCGCCGCGGCGACGGCCTGGCTGATCGAACGCCGGACCAAGGCCATGCCCGACGCCCTGGCCGGCGCCACGGCCTATCAGAAGCTGCTCGGCGACACGGTCGGCGGTTGGATGCTCGCCAAGGGGGCTCTGGCCGCCGCGGGCGAGGCCGACACCGACTGGGCCGAGAGCAAGCGCGCCCTGGCCCGTGTCTTCGCCGAGGCGGTCCTGGCGCAGGTCCCGGGCGCGGCGGCCGGCGTCATGATCGGTGCGGCGGATTTCGAGGCGATGACGCCCGAAGTGCTGGGGGCGTAGCTTCCACTACAGGAACAAAAAAACGTGTCATCCCGGCCGCAGCGAAGCGGAGAGCCGGGACCCAGGGGCCGCCGTATTGCGCTTGGCTCCTGGGTCCCGGGTCGGCTACGCCGCCCGGGATGACACGGCTTTGGTCGCTCGTCCCCTAAGCCTTGAAGAAGGCCAGGAGGTCCTTGTTGATCACTTCCGGGTGGGTGGTGGCCATGCCGTGGGGCAGGCCCGGATAGGTCTTCAGCGTTCCCTTCTTG
>NCDQ01000568.1 GCA_002280275.1 Caulobacter vibrioides
TGCCGGCCAGGATGACCGAACCGGCCGTCGGGGCCTCGACGTGGGCGTCGGGCAGCCAGGTGTGGACCGGCCACATCGGCATCTTCACTGCGAACGAGGCGAAGAAGGCCAGCCACAGCCAAGTCTGCAGCCACGGGGCGAACTTGAAGGTCATCAGATCGGGGATCGAGGCGGTGCCGGAGATCCCGATCATCGCCAGGATCGCGGCCAGCATCAGCACCGAACCGAGCAGCGTGTAGAGGAAGAACTTGTAGGCCGCGTAGATCCGGCGCTTGCCCCCCCAGATGCCGATGATCAGGAACATCGGAACCAGGCCGCCCTCGAAGAAGAGGTAGAACAGCACGAGATCCAGCGCGCAGAACACGCCGATCACCAGGGTCTCAAGGACCAGGAAGGCGATCAGGTATTCGACAACGCGCTTTTCGACCGACTTCCAGCTGGCCACGATACAGATCGGCAGCAGGAACGCGGTCAGCAGGACGAACAGCACCGAAATGCCGTCCACGCCCATGCGGTAATGCAGGCCCGCGAACCAGGCGACGTCTTCCACGAACTGGAAGCCCGGGTCCTTCGGGTCGAACTGGACCGTGAGAAGGATCGACAGGCCGAACGTGACCAGCGTGGTCACGAGCGCGATCCACTTGGCCAGGGTGTCGGTCTTTTCTCCGGCGCCATGCAGGGCGCGCGCGGCGAGGATCACCGCGACGCCGGCCAGGGGCGCGAAGGTCGTAAGGCTGAGAAGGCCGCTCATGAGCTCCGTCCCCCTCAACGGAATGCGTACAGGGCGAAGGTCAGCAGGCCGGCGACGCCGAGCAGCATGACAAACGCGTAGTGGTAGAGATAGCCGGTCTGCAGCTTGCCGGTGCGCTTGCCGACCTCATACGAGACCGCGCTCACGCCATCGGGGCCCAGGCCGTCGATGATCTTCTGGTCGCCGCCCTTCCAGAACAGGTCGCCTAGGAACTTGGCGAAGCGCACGAAGGTCGCTTCGTAGAGTTCGTCGAAGAACCACTTGTTGTAGAAGAAGACGTACAGCGGCCCCTTGCGCTCGGCCAGCTTCAGGCCCAGGCGCTCGTTGCCCTTGATCAGATAGACATAGACCGCGATCAGCAGGCCGATCAGCGAAGCGATCAGCGGGCTCCACTTCACCCACATCGCCACCTCGTGCGCGTCATGCAGCACGTGGTTGGTCGGGGCGGTGTAGATGGCGCCGCGCCAGAACTCTTCCTGGTGATGGCCGACGAAGTAGCCGACGAATACGAAGCCGGCGGCGATCGCGCCGATCGACAGCACGACCAGCGGGAACAGCATCACCCAAGGGCTCTCGTGCGGCTTGTGGTCGTGACCATGGCTGTGGTCGACATGAGCATGATCGTCGTGGCCGTGGGCATGGTCGTTATGACCGTGCGCCGCATGCGCGTGATCGTCGTGACCATGGGCGTGATGACCCCAGCGCGCCGTACCGTTGAAGGTGAAGAACGCCAGGCGCCACGAGTAGAACGAGGTCAGACCC
>NCDQ01000109.1:0-8648 GCA_002280275.1 Caulobacter vibrioides
GGCTGCCGGGGCGGGCGCGCGAGGCCTGGAACGCGAGGCTCGAGTCTTATCGGGCGCAATTTCCCGAACTTGTCGCGCAGCTGGGTCGCATGCAGCGTGGCCGGCGCGGCGATACGATTGATCGGGGCTTTCGCGATGGCGGTGTACATGCGCTGCGCGCGCACCTTTTCGCCCTTGGCCTCGAAGATACGCGCCTGAATTAGCCGGATATCCAGCTGGTCCTCGATCGGGATCTTCGGCTGGGCCAAGGCCTTGGTCACCGACTGCATGGCGCCCGTCAGGTCGCCCACGCCCAGCGCGGCCTCGGCCTGGGCCTTCAGGAAGCGCGCGCGCCAGATCGGCGGGAAAAGGTCGAGCGCCCGGGAGCCGTTGGCGAACTGGGTGCGCGCATCCAGCCATTGACCATTCTTGGCCGAGATATAGCCGCGCCACAGGGCGCTGGAGGGCTCGTCGGCCAGCACCGGCGAGGAAAAGTCCGCGTCGGCTTCCGAAAGACGGCCGGCCAGCACGCGAGCCACGCCGCGCAGGCCGCGGAACTCAGGGTTCCCCATCATGGTCTGATGCTTGCGAGCGCCGGCGTTCAGAACCCCGATCGCCTCGAAGGACATCTGCGAGCCCACGAGGAAACGCGCCAGCGCCAGCCGCGCGGCGACATCGGCTTCATCGTCGCTTGCGGCTGAGACTGCGCTCTGCAGGGCGTTGTAGCGGGCCAGGAACCCGCCCGACCCCGTCTTGGGCCAGGCCTCGAGGTCGATCAGCGCCGGCATGGAAAGCGGCTGCGGCGCGCCGGCGGTCGCTTCTTCGGGCGGAGCGGCCGCTGAAGCTGGCGACAGGGCCAGACCCTTGGGCCGGCCGATCCGCACCTGGTCGGCTTGCGCCTGGACCATCAGGTCGGACGCGTAGGCCTCGGCGGCCAAGCCTTGCGCCGATTGCAGCAGGGCGAACTCGACATACTCGCGACGTGACGGCAGCCCCTTGGCCGGGGCCAGGGCCGGCGCGACGATGATGCGATCACCCACAGCGGGGTCGTCGACCCAGATCGCCCGCGTCACCCCCGCAACGGCTGCGGAAAGCCCCGCCGACGCCGATTTCTCGGCGCGCGTGACCTGAATGATGTCCGGGCTCTGCTGCGGGCCCGCGCCGAAGCTGACGCGCCAGGACGGGCCTGAGCCGACCGCGACATAGGGCTCGCCAGGCGGGGCCACGACTCGCAGCGCGACATAGTCGGCGCCGCGATAGACCTGCAGCTTCGAATAACGCGGCGTCGTACCGGGCAGTTTGGAGATGTCCAGCCGCGCGGGCGTATCGAAGACGATCCACACCGCCTCGCCCCGCCGGAAGACCGCAGCGCCGGCCGGCGCGGCCCAGTCGAACGACAGGGTGACCTGGCCGTCCCGACGGTCGATACCCGCACGAACCACGCCATCGCGCGGCATGGGATTGGGGCGACCGATCGGCGCCGGGGCCGCCGCCGGGGAGGCCGCCGCCGCAGAGGCGATCGCGCCGGCCTTGGGGTAGATATTGACGAAGTCGACGCCGTCCGCCGTGCCCAGTTTGGCGTCGGCGTCATCGGTCAGGGTGAGAACGATCTCCAGCACGCCGTTCACGCGGCGCGCATCCGCTGATTTGATCCAGCGCGGCGGCGCGATCTTCAGCGCGGAGAGATTGGGATTGGCGTCGCGACTGAAGCGCAGGACCAGAGTCTGCCCCTGCCGCACCGGCGTCATCCGCGCGCCGCCCGCCCAGTGGAACTCGACGCGTGAGAACTCCGCCGCCTGCGCGACGCGCACGTCCAGCGCGCCGCGCGCCGCAGTCGGCGGCGGCGCGGCGTAGCCGGTCGGCGCCAGCGTGCCCGCGATGCACGCGGCGGCGACGCTGGAACGCAGGAGCTGACGGAGGGTCATGGGCCTCCCTTAACCAGCCTGGTTGGCGGGCGGTCTGGCGGCGGGCGAGGCGCCCGCCAGGGGGCCGGCGGCGCGCTGCCCCGGCGCAGCGTTGTCGGCGACGGCCGCCTTGCCCTTGTCGACAGCGGGGTTGGTCAGGCGCGAGGCCAGGCGTTCGGTCAAGATCTTGGCGTCGCCCGGGGCCATGTTGGCCAGGATCATCGCCAGGGTCTTTTCCTTCATCTTGGCGGCGATCGGGAGGCGAACCTCATCCGACAGCAACGTCATCCGGGCGGCGGCGTCCTTGGGCTTCATGCCCTGATAGACGACCACCAGCCGATCGACCTCGGCCTGCTTCTGAGCGTCGACCTGGCCCAGGAGCCCCTGAATGTCGCCCTTCAGACCGGTAAGCGCCTTCATCTTGGCGTCGAGCTTGGCCTCCGCGGCCGCAAGCAGCTGCAGCTGGACGTCGATATCCTGCTCGCGTTGATCCAGCTGCCCCCGGCGCGCGCCCAGGCTTTGCAGGATCCGAAGCTCCGCAGGCGACAGGCCCGCCTCGCGCGCCAGGGCGTCGGCCGACGGCGCGCAGACCCGGGGGGGCGGCGCCTTGGCGGCGGCAGGCTGACCCGCGCCTTCGGCGGACGGCGCGGCTTCGCCTTCCTTGCCCTCAGGCTTGGCGGCGCCCTCGGCGAACGCCTTGGCCCCGCTGACGAGATCCGGCAGCGACTTGGCGCCCGACAGGGCGTTGATGGCAAGCACGCCGCCTGCGGCGACGCCGATCAGGGGCAGGATGCGCGGAATGTTCTTCATCGGCGTGGCGCTCGTGGATTGCTGGCGGGGCGCGGGGGATCAACCGGCCCGTCGAACAGGTCATCATCGACCCGCGCTCGTGAACGTGGGGTTTCTCGGGTCAAGTTTGGGCGCGGCGCTGGGCGTGGAACAGGTTCGCCGCGCACAGCGCGCTCGGCCCGATCTTCGCGCTCGAGCAGGCGCTCGAAATCCGCTGCGGACAGCCGGCGCTCGCCGGGCGAGGCGGTCGGCGACGTCTCCATCGTGCGCGACGGACGCGGCGCCGCCTCGCGGTCCGGCGCGGCTTGGGCCACCGGCGGTGCGGGCCGGCTGACCCGCTCTTCCAGCTGCGCCGCGAGGGCCTGAGCGCGCTCGATCCGGACGGCCAGGGTCTCGGCGGCCTCGTCGGTCGCAGCGCGGAGGTCGGCCAGCCCCTGCTCGGCC
The DNA here is from genome assembly GCA_002280275.1 of Caulobacter vibrioides. Classification (GTDB taxonomy): domain Bacteria; phylum Pseudomonadota; class Alphaproteobacteria; order Caulobacterales; family Caulobacteraceae; genus Caulobacter; species Caulobacter vibrioides_A. Next base: position 3,117 of record NCDQ01000109.1, read on the forward strand.
CGGGCGGCGGCTTGGTCCAGATCGGCGACCGCCTTGGCGAAGCCTTCGTGGCTGTCGCGCAACGCCTTCAGCCGGCGTTCCAGACGCCAGCCAAAGATCAGCGCCGCGATCAGCAGCACCGCCAGGAACCCGTTCATGGCGAGGGCGACGATGCTCATTTCAGCTTCTGCACAGCCTTCTTCGCCGCCGGCGTCAGCGGCGCCTCGGCGCGGACGGCGATCGAATGGTTGCGCCGTCCCATGCGGCCGCGGGTCAGCGGGATGGCGCCGGCGCGCAGCTCCACTAGGCTGTCGGGCGTGGCGTTCAGCATCAGGGTGTCGCCGACCTGCATGTTCAGCACGCGCGACAACGGCACCTGCTGCTCATCAAGGACCGCGCGGACCTCCATCTGCGTGGTCCACAGCTCGGTGGCCAAGTGGCCTTCCCAGATGTTGTCGCGGCCGAACTTCTCCCCCATGAACTGCTGCAGCAGCATCTTCCGGATGGGCTCCAGCGTCGCGTAGGGCAGCAAGAGCTCGATGCGGCCGCCGCGATCCTCCATGTCGATCCGCAGCTTCACCAGGATGGCGGCGTTGGCGGGACGGGCGATGGCGGCGAAGCGCGGGTTTGTCTCCAGGCGATCCAGCGAGAAACTGACCGGATGCAGCGGCTCGAACGCGCTCTTCAGGTCATGCAGCACCACCTCGATCATACGCTGCACCAGCACGCGCTCGATCGTGGTGTACGGGCGGCCTTCGATGCGCATCGCCGCCGTGCCGCGACGACCGCCCAGCAGCACGTCGACGATCGAGTAGATCAGGTTGGAGTCGACCGTCAGCAGGCCGTAATTGTCCAGTTCCTCGGCGCGGAACACCGCCAGGATGGCCGGCAACGGGATCGAGTTCAGATAGTCGCCGAAGCGGATCGAGCTGATGTTGTCGAGGCTGACCTCGACGTTGTCCGAGGTGAAGTTCCGCAAGGAGGTGGTCATCAACCGCACGAGGCGGTCGAAGACGATTTCCAGCATTGGCAGACGCTCGTACGAAACGAGCGCCGAGTTGATGATGGCGCGGATGCCCGTGCGGTCGTCGGAACCATCGCCCGAAAGATCGAAGCCCAGAAGGCTGTCGATCTCGTCCTGGTTCAGGATCCGCTCGGATGTGCCGTCACCAGCGCCGTCGTCCCAGCCGCCCATGCCGCCGGAAAAATCGCCGAACTGGTTCACGCCCTCTCCGCCACCGGGAGGGTTTTCCGAGGCCCACTGGGCCATCGCCGCCTGATCGTCGAGCTCGTCCGCCATAATCGTTCGCCCAACCAGCCCTAGGGGCTAGTTGATCAGCATCTCCTCGATGAGCACGGCGTTCACCTTGGCCGGCGCGGCGACCAGGTTCACCCGGCGCAGCAGCTCGACACGCAGCTGATAGGTGCCCTGGCTGCCGTTCAGGTCCTCAGGGCGAAGCTCGCGAAGGAAGGTCTGGAACATGTCCTGCAACCTGGGGAGATTCGGCGTCAGCTCATCGGCCGTTTCCTCGTCGGGCAGCTCGAAGGTCAGCTTCAGCTTCAGGAAGGTCGACTTGCCATCGGCCGTCTGCATGTTCACGACGATGTCGGGCAGCGTGTAGAACACGATGCCGTCGGGCCCTTCCTTGATGACCGGCGTACCCGCCGCGCCCTCTGCGCCCTTCTCGCCTTCCTTCTTCTCTTCCTTCTTTTCCTTCTTCTTTTCCTTCTTCTCTTCCTTTTTCTCGCCGTGCTCGCCCGCTTCGGCGGCCGGTTTCGGCTTCAGGAGGAAAAAGGCCGCAGCGCCGCCGCCGCCCAGAACGAGCACGCCCGCAGCGATCGCGATGATCAGGATTGGCGGCTTCTTTTTCGCCGGAGCTTCGCCCTCAGCGCCTTCTTCGCCTTCGGGAGCGGGAGCTTCCTTTTCAGGTTTCTTGGCCACGCGCGCGGTTCCTTGGAATCTATACCCATACTCATGCGCGAGACATGGTTAACGATGTGTTTGGGCGGCCAATTAGTCGCAGGCTGAATCTGCCCGGCAGAGTCCGCCCCACGTCGCGCCGTTAACCTTCCTATTTATTGATTTATATAGACTTTTGGCGTTGGCACGAAGGTTGCTTCCAAGGTCGCGACGCATTTGTCGCGTCAGCCGCCCGAGTTAACTCGCCATGGACAACGCGCTTTATGTCGGCCTCTCGCGTCAGATGACGCTGCGCCGCGAGCTCGACATCGTGGCCAACAACATCGCCAACGCCAACACGACGGGCTTCAAGGTCGAGGACCTAATGGTCCGCACCGAGCAAGCCAAACCGGCCAAGACGCTGGACGGCTCCTCGCCGGTCAAGTTCGTCATGGACACCGGGGTCGCCCGCAATTTCACCCAGGGCCCGATGACCAAAACGGGTGGTGACTACGATCTGGCGATCAACGGGATAGGGTTCTTCAAGGTCCAGGCCGGCGGCGGCGAGCGCTACACCCGTGATGGCCGCTTCACCACCAATCCCGAAGGCGTGCTGGTCACTCAGGCCGGCGCGCCGGTGCTGGACGAGGGTGGCGGCCAGATCACCATCGATCCTCGCCTAGGACCCGTGACCATCGGCAAGGACGGCATCGTCAGCCAGGGCGCGCTGCGGGCCGGTCGCATCGCGGTGGTGCGCCCGAACGACCTGTCGACCCTCGCCAAGGATGGCGACAATCTCTACCGCAACACCACCAACAACGCCCTGCAGCCCGTCAATGACGCGCAGATCCATCAGGGCATGCTGGAATCCTCCAACGTCCAACCGGTCATCGAGATCACCAAGCTGATCGAGATCCAGCGCGCCTACGAGAGCGTGGCCAAGATGATGGACAACACCGCCGAACTCTCGCGCACCGCCGTCGAGCGGCTGGGCAAAGTCAATTAAGGAACGCTAGCCGATGCAAGCACTCCGCACCGCCGCTTCGGGTATGGCTGCTCAGCAGCTGAACGTCGAAGTCATCTCGAACAACATCGCCAACATGAACACCGTTGGCTTCAAGCGCCAACGGGCCGAGTTCCAGGACCTGCTGTACCAGACGATCGAGCGCGCCGGCTCGCAGTCGTCCAGCGACGGCAATATCGTGCCGACGGGCGTGCAGGTCGGCGGCGGCGTCAAGGCCGGCTCGGTCTATCGCATCACCGAGCAAGGCACCCCGACCCTGACCGACAGCCCGCTGGACCTCGCGATCCAGGGCAAGGGCTATATGCCGGTCCTGCTGCCGTCGGGCGAAACCGCCTATACTCGGGCCGGCAACTTCTCGACCAATGATCAGGGCCAGATCGTCACCGAAGACGGCTATCTGGTTCAGCCGGGCATCACGATCCCGCAGAACGCCACCGACATCACGATCAGCAAGACCGGCCTCGTGCAAGTGAAGCTGGACGGGCAGGCCCAACCCCAGACTGTCGGCCAGATCCAGCTGGCCAACTTCCTGAACGAAGGCGGCCTGGAAGCGATCGGCGACAACCTGCTCCTGGAGACCGCAGCCTCAGGCGCGGCGACCCTCGCCGCCCCGGGCGAGCCGGGCTTTGGCATGCTGCTGCAGCACTACACCGAAGCCTCGAACGTCGATGCGGTTTCGGAAATCACCGCCCTGATCACCGCCCAGCGCGCCTACGAGATGAACTCGAAGGTGATCTCGACGGCCGACCAGATGCTGCAAGCCACCTCGCAGATGCGGTCGTAAGCTCATGAAAACCTTCCTCTTCGCCGCCGCCGCGGCCCCGCCGACGGCCGCATTACGCTGGGCGATCTGTTCGACGGCGTCAGCGGCCCCGCCGCCAACCTGGTCGTCGCCCCCCGTATCGGCGCCACCGCCGTGCTCGACGCCGGCCAGGTGCAGATCTCGGCTCGTCGCGCCGGCTACGACTGGACCAACGCCAACGGCGTGCGCCGGATCATCGTCCGCGAGGGCGTCGACAATGGCGGCGTCTCGTCAACCGCGACCACCAGCGCTCAGCTTGCCGGAACCCGTCTTGCCGCCGCCCAGCGCGCTAATGTGGAAGTTCTTGCCTACGCCCGCAGCCTGTCGGCCGGCGAAATCGTCCAGCCCGAAGATCTGATCTGGGTGAAGATGGCCGGCGCGCCAACTGATGCGCCCCGCGACGCCGACGCCGTCATCGGCCTGGCGGCCAAGCGCCCCCTGCGCGAAGGCGCCCCCGTCGGGATGAAGGATGTGGCCGCCGCCCAGGTCATCAAGCCAGGCGATCTGATCACCATCACCTATGAGGACGGCGGGATTTCCCTGTCGCTGCAGGGCAAGGCCATGGGCGGCGCGGCCGCCGGTGATGTCTTCGCCGTTCAGAACACCCTGTCGAAAAAGGTCATTCAGGCAATCGCCATCGGCCCCGGCGTCGCCGCCGTCGGCCCGCAGGCCCAGACCTTGCAAGCCCGTTCGCAACCCCTCCGTTTCGCTGCTCGCTAAGAGGCCATAGACCATGCGTCGTCCCGCCATCCTCGCCGCCGCCGTCCTCCTGGCCCCGCTGGCCGCCTGCTCGACCGTCAAGGAAGCCGTGAAGGGTCCTGACCTGGCCCCTGTCGGCTACCCGGCCCAGTTGGCCCCGATGCACCAACAGTATGTGTCGGCCCGTGAGCCCGCCCCGCAGGCGGCCTCGGCCAACTCGCTGTGGCGCGTCGGCGCCCGCGCCTTCTTCAACGACCAGCGCGCCAGCCGCGTCGGCGACATCGTCACGGTGATGATCGACATCGACGACAGCGCCAGCACCAGCAACGCCACCAAAAGCTCACGCACCTCGACCGGCAAGGCCGGGGTCAGCAACTTCCTCGGTTTGGAGTCGAGCCTGGGCAAGGTGCTGCCGGGCGGATTCGACCCCTCCACCGCTGTGGACACCAACTCGACCTTTACCAACGCCGGCGCGGGCGGCGTCAGCCGGTCCGAAAAGATCAGCCTGACCATCGCCGCCGTAGTCAGCCAGGTTCTGCCCAACGGCAACATGGTCATCCAGGGCACCCAGGAGGTGCGCACCAACGCCGAACTGCGCCAGCTGACGGTCGCGGGCATCGTGCGCCCCGAGGACATCTCCTCGGCCAACACCATCCGCCACACCCAGATCGCCGAAGCCCGCATCAGCTACGGCGGCCGTGGCGACATCAGCCGCGTCCAGAAGACCCCGGCCGGCCAGTCGCTGGTCGAGAAGTTCTCGCCCTTCTGAGTGAGGCTTTTCAGACACCATCGTCGGGCGCGGCGGCCGAAAGGCTTCCGCGCCCGTTCTGTTTCAGGAGCCTTTCAGCTGAGCTCAGCGTTGATCCGAGCAGGAGGATCATCGTCATGGCGCCCCGTAGTCTCACTCTTGCCGCCCTTGTTCTCGCGACCGCCCTCGCCGGCTGCGCGCACGAGAAGATGGCGTCGACCGGCTATCAATGGGCCTATCTCGGCGATGACGCGGCCGAGCCCCGCCTCGCCTACGGTCGGGCGAACAGCGACGACGTGGTGCTGATGATCCGCTGCCATCCGGGCGGGGACGCGGTCAATGTTTCGGCGGCGGGCCTCACCGACGCGCGTCTCGTCCTC
>NCDQ01000109.1:8685-11574 GCA_002280275.1 Caulobacter vibrioides
CCCGGCTCTGGCGGCGTTCCGCCGGTCAGGCGACCTGGCCGTGCTCACGAGGGGCGAACGTCACAGCCTCGCAGCGACAGCTGGCGACCGTCGACATGTGAAGGCGTTCTTCAAGGCTTGCGGGGTTTAGGGCGCGCTCGGCGCCCGCTTAGGACGGGTCATATGGGCGAGCGTGAGCCAGAATACGGCGAACATGACGACTGAAAAGCCTAGGGAAAATAAGAACTTCTCGGGAGTCGGCGCCTTGAGGTTGAAGTAGGCCAGCTGGAAGATGTTTAGGGCCACAATCCCGCGGAGCATCCAGTCGATCTTCAGCTTGCTCAGCACGTAGCTTCCGAACGGAGCCATGAAGAGCACGACCGGATAGGCGCAGAGCCAGGTCCGGACCTGATAGTCGGTAATCCCCTGATCCCAGACGCCGCGATAGCCGAACCCCAGCACGCTGATGGCCGCCATGACCATGATGCTCTGGTGGGTGGCGATCTTTTCGTCCATCCGGAAGCGGGTGACCAAAAGGGTGTAAAGAACGATATCGGCGCCCGTCCCGAACAGGCTGGCGCAGACGCCGCCTGCGAACAGAATGACCGCCAGCATCGCCTTGTCGACGATCCCGGTGTCCGGCAACCTGTCCCGATGACCTCGGTGCTTGCTGGCCACATAAGCCAAAGCGAAGGTCGTGATCAGGCTGAGGAAGAGGGCCTGAATGATGTAGACGGGGATGCCCTGCATAAGGTTCATCCCGAACACGAAACCCACAAAGGCGACCGGGACGTACCAAAGCACCGGCGCGTAAGAGGCAAGGCGGTTCTGACGGCGCGACAGAATCCAGATGCTGGCGCTGGTCATACCCACGCTCTGGATCATCAAGCTGAAATCACGCGCCATGGCGCGATCAATGTCGAGAAACACGCTCAGCACTGGAAAAGCGACGGCGCCGCCGCCTTCCGGGGTCAGTCCCGCGACAAAAGCCCCCAGCACCATGATGGCGGGGTAGTACCAATGATCAATCAGAAACGGGATGCTGTTGAGCGTCGCGAACAAGGCGACCCACAGCACCATCATGCCGATATACCACCGCCGAAAGACACGGCTTTCGAAGAACATGCCCCCCCCTAGTTCGTGTGAACGTCGACATGGCGCCGCTGAGGCGCGATCGCGAGCTTGGTTGGTAAGACAGGTTGGGCGCCGTCTAGGACCTGAGAAACCGACATCCTGACGGGCATGAAAGGCTCGAATCCAGTCCTCGGCTTTTCCCCTGAAACTCGACCGTCCTAGCTAGGCGCCGGCTCCCCGCGAACTTCCGAGGCCAAAGCCAGAGTCCTAAGCCCGACGACCGGCCCCCGCCGCGCTGACATTGTCCATGCCCAGCGCGGACAACGCTCCGCTCAGGATGCCTTCGGCGTCCAGACCCGCCTGAGCGTACATCGCGTCGGGCTTGTCCTGATCCTGGAAGATGTCCGGCAGGCAAAGCGTGCGGATCTTCAGGCCGCGATCGAAAGCCCCGTGCTGGGCCAGGGCCTGCAGCACGAAGGCGCCGAAGCCGCCCATGGCGCCCTCTTCCACCGTGACGATGGCCTCGTGCTCGCGCGCCAGGCGCAGCAACAGATCTAGGTCCAGCGGCTTGGCGAAGCGGGCGTCGCAGACCGTCGCGGAAAGCCCGCGCGCGGCCAGCAGGTCGGCGGCCTTGAGGCTTTCGGTCAGGCGGGTGCCGAACGAGACAATGGCGACGCTGGTCCCCTCGCGGACGATGCGGCCCTTGCCGATCTCCAGCGGCTCGGCGATGGCGGGCATGTCCAGGCCCAGGCCTTCGCCGCGCGGATAGCGGAACGCGCTGGGGCGGTCGTCGATCGCTGCGGCGGTGGCGACCATGCGGGCCAGCTCAACCTCGTCGGCGGCGGCCATCAGCACCATGCCGGGCAGAGCGCCCATGAAACCGATGTCGAAGCTGCCGGCGTGGGTCGGACCATCGGCGCCCACCAGACCGGCGCGGTCCATGGCGAAGCGCACGGGCAGCCCCTGGATGGCGACGTCGTGCACCACCTGGTCGTAACCGCGCTGCAGGAAGGTCGAATAGATCGCCGCGAACGGCTTCATGCCGTCGGCCGCCATGCCGGCGGCGAAGGTCACTGCGTGCTGCTCGGCGATGCCGACGTCGAAGGTGCGCTCGGGGAAGGCCTTGCCGAACAGATCAAGGCCCGTGCCCGACGGCATGGCGGCGGTGATGGCGACGATCTTGTCGTCCTTTTCCGCCTGCTTGATGAGCTCTTGGGCGAAGACCTTGGTGTAGCTGGGCGGGCCGCCGGCCGGCTTCTGCTGCTGGCCCGTGACGACGTCGAACTTGACCACTGCGTGCAGCTTGTCGGCCGCGCCCTCGGCCGGGGCGTAGCCCTTGCCCTTCTGGGTGACGCAGTGGACCAGCACCGGCTTGTCGCCGAACGCCTTGGCGTTCTTGAGCACGCTGACCAGGGCGTCCATGTCGTGGCCGTCGATCGGCCCCACATAGTGGAAGCCGAGCTCCTCGAAGAAGGTGCCGCCGGTGACCATGCCCCGGGCGTATTCCTCGGCCTTGCGCGCGGCTTCGCGCATCGGCGTAGGCAGCTTCTCGACGACGGTCTTGCCCAGCTTGCGCACCGAGCGATAGGCGCCGCCCGAGACGAGGTTGGCGAGGTACGCGCTCATGCCGCCCACCGGCGGGGCGATCGACATGTCGTTATCGTTGAGGATGACGATCAGGCGCTTGGTCGTGTCGGTCGCCGCGTTCATCGCCTCATAGGCCATGCCCGCGCCCAGCGAGCCGTCGCCGATCACGGCGATGACGTGGTTGTCGCCGCCCTCCCCTCGAGCAAGACGGGCGTCGCGCGCGGCGCAGAACCCCAAGGCCGCCGAGAT
>NCDQ01000110.1:0-840 GCA_002280275.1 Caulobacter vibrioides
CGCCCTGGGCGGGGGTTGCGAGCTGGCCATGATGTGCGACGTCATCATCGCCGCCGACACCGCCAAGTTTGGCCAGCCCGAGATCAATCTGGGCGTCGCGCCCGGCATTGGCGGCACCCAGCGCCTGACCCGCTTTGTCGGCAAGTCCAAGGCCATGGACATGATCCTGACCGGCCGGATGATGGGCGCGGAGGAAGCCGAGCGCTCGGGTCTGGTGTCGCGCGTCTTCCCCGCCGACAGCTTGGTCGAAGAGACCCTGGCGATCGCCGCCAAGATCGCCAGTCAGTCGCCGCTGGCCGTGGCGATGAATAAGGAGCTGGTCAAAGCCGCTTATGAAACGACCCTGACAACCGGCGTCGCGCTGGAGCGGCGACTGTTCCATTCGCTGTTTGCGTTCGAAGATCAAAAGGAAGGCATGACAGCCTTCGTCGAGAAGCGTAGACCCGCGTTCAAGGGCGCGTGATCCGGAACCGAAACGGTGACGGCGAAGCGGCCTCGGGAATCCTACCTGTGGACCGTTGACCCCGGCCAGCGCTTCCCGTATACCCGCGCGCTCACATTTCCACCTGCTTCGCGGCCGCCCGCGCGGCTGTCCGTTTGAAGGTCCGACCCATGGCCAATAATCCCGGCGCCAAGAAAGCGATCCGCAAGATCGCCCGCCGCACCGAAGTCAACACCGCTCGCCGCTCGCGCGTTCGCACCTTCCTGCGCAAGTTCGAAGACGCGATCGCCAAGGGCGACGTCGCCGTCGCCAAGGCCGCGTTCGTCGAGGCTCAGTCCGAGCTGATGCGCGCCGTTTCGAAGGGCGTGGTTCACCCCAACACGGGCTCGCGCAAGGTC
>NCDQ01000110.1:858-8687 GCA_002280275.1 Caulobacter vibrioides
GATGCGCGCCGTTTCGAAGGGCGTGGTTCACCCCAACACGGGCTCGCGCAAGGTCTCGCGTCTGGCCGCCCGCCTGAAGAAGTTGGACAAGGCCGCGGCCTAGTCAAGATTCTGGACAAACCTAGTTCGTCCAATCTTTTCAAATAGTTACAAAAGCCGATCAGGGAGACCTGGTCGGCTTTTGCTTTGAATCCAACGCTCTATTTCTAGTGTTGCAATCTGTGATCTGAGTAGTCGGTGGCGCTATTCCCTTGCGGGGCGAGGGGCTCTCGCGAGTCAACAGAAATATCCGCGATCGGACGCAAGTTTTCCGTTTGACCGGCCCCCTCCGCTGGCTAGTTTAAGGGTCTCAACGCTCTTCCAGTCTTGGACGAAACAAGGCGGCGGCGGACCCATCGTGTTCGCCGAGTAAGAACCTGTGTGCGTTGGGAAAAACAGTCGTGCGCCATGGGGGGCGGCGGCTGAAGTATGCGGCGATTGTTTTTGTGCAAGGCGGTGGACGAATGACCATGAAGGGCGGGGTTGCCAGCCAGGACTTCTCGGCGGCGATCGCGGCGGCTTGCGAGCCGGCGGCGAACGTGTGGTCGAAAGTTTGTGTGGCGTTGAAGCGCGAGCTGGGTGACGCGGCCTTCGGGTCATGGATCGCGCCGGCCATGTTGCGCGAGGCCGCTACTGGCGACGTCGTCCTCGTGACGTCTACGGGCATCGCCCGCGACTGGATCCGTCGCAGCGCATGGCGGCGTATTGGCGAATTATGGGCCGCTCATGATGCGACCGGTCGTCGCATCGACCTGAAGTCGCGCCTCGAGTTCGAAGCCGCCGCCGGCGTCTATGTCGAGGCCGCCCCGAAGGCTATCGCTGCTGAACCGATCGAGATCGCCCTGCCCGTCTCCTCCGACGCCCCAAGCGTTGTGGCGCCCAGCGCCAAATCGCCGCGCACCCAGGGCCTGCAGGAACGCTTCACCTTCGAGACCTTCGTCCCGGGCCCGGCCAACGAGTTTGCGCACGCCGTGGCGCGCCGGATCGCCAATTGGGCGGATGGTCACTTTAATCCCGTGCTGTTCCACGGCCCCTACGGTTTCGGCAAGACGCGCGTTGTCTATCTGACCGCCGAGCGTTTCCTGTCGACCTTCGTGCGCGCTGTCATGGATCGTCAGACGGCGGCCTTCAAGGAAGAGCTGCGCGCGGCGGACCTGCTGATCATCGATGACGTGCACTTCATCGCCGGCAAGCAATCTACGCAGGAAGAACTGTTCCACACCCTGACCGCCCTGGTCGGGGAGGGTGGTCGCGTCGTGTTCTCGGCCGATCGTCCGCCGTCCGCGATGACCGAGATGGACGCTCACCTGCGTTCGCACCTGTCGGCGGGCCTCGTCTGCGGCCTGGAGCCGGCTGACCGCAATCTCCGCCTCGGCATCCTTGAGCGCAAGATACAGACCTTGTCGGCCGCCCACGGCTTCGAGCCGAGCATGCGTCCCGAGGTCATGCAATTTCTGGCCGACCGCTTCACGGACAGCGTCCGTGAACTGGAAGGCGCCCTGAACACCCTTTCGGCCCGCGCCGGTGAAGGCCTCTCGCGCATGACCCTGGACGAGGTGCAGGCGATCCTGCGTCCGCACCTGCGTTCGGGCGAGAAGCGGATCACCATCGACGACATTCAGAAGGCGACCGCCGAGCACTACGGCATGAAGCAGGCTGATCTGCTCAGCGAGCGCCGTAACCGCGCCGTGGCGCGTCCGCGTCAGGCGGCCATGTGGCTGGCCAAGCAACTGACCACCCGCTCGCTGCCGGATATCGGGCGTCGCTTTGGTGGCCGTGATCACACCACGGTCCTGCATGCGGTGCGCCGGATCGAGGCCTTGCGGGCCGAAGACAGCGCGCTCAACCACGACCTGGAGACGCTGACGCGCAAGCTGCGCGGCTGACGCGCTTCACCCAAGGCGCTGGTTTTTGGTTGACGGGGCGGGCCGCTTCGGGCTCGAAGCGGATCCGTCCTTCTTGTCTAGACGGGCCACGCCTTCCGCAGAGTCAGGTTGATCCGGCCGCCGCCGGGGACCAGGCTGGATGAGCCCGGCTGAATCCTGTCGACCCCGTGGAAGGCAAGCCGCGCGGGTCCCGACAACCGGCATACATCGCCCGAGGACAGTTTCAGGCTCCGGGTCGGATCCTTGCGGTTAAGGCCGCCAATCCGAAACACGGCGGTGTCGCCGAGCGAGATCGACAGCACCGGAAACCGCGGATCAGCCTCGTCACGATCCTGATGCAGGCCCATGCGGGCGCTGTCCCGATAGAGATTGACCAGGCAAGAGTCCGGGGGCGTATCGGTGTCGCCGAGCCGCTTCCACAGATCGAGCAGCGCCGAGGGCATTTCAGGCCAGGGTCGGCCCGTGCCCGGGTGTCGGTCTGTGTATCGGTACCCGCTGGCGTCGCTGGTCCAGCCCAGCGGCCCGAACGCGGTCATCGCCACGCTCATCGCCTTTCCATAGGCGGTCCCATAGTTCGAAAAGGGCGCCTGTTCCGCCGCGGCGAAGACCGCATCGACCAAAGCGCGTTGGGCTGGGAGATCCAGAAAACCTGGCCAGACGTCAAAGCCGGGGGTGACGGCGAGGGGCTTGAACATCATCCAGAACTCGGTCGCCGTCGCAGCCTGACGGATCCGGCTATCTTTCACAAAGTCGACGATCATGCATGGTTTCGCCCCGTGGTCGATGAGACCCGTTCGAGCAAGGGCCTTGATGCGCGTCTACGGCGCCGTTTGCGGCCATTTTTCTTGGCCCTGAAGCCAGATTCCCCCTTGGCTGAAGGGGTTATGGCCTTGCGTGGCGGCGCCTATCCCCCATATCCGGCTTCGAAGCGGGGTTGACGGGCTCGTCAACTTCGCACAACGCATTCGGCCCGTTCGATTTTCGTCGACGGCGCGGAGTGCGGAACTTGAACCGTAATGAGTGCGAAGCCACTGGGGACGGAGCGAGAAAAACCGGGGCGCTTCTGAGAAGGCCCTTGTCACCGCCGTCCGCCTAAAGGAGCGACAGGTACGAAGATGAGCAAGATTATCGGTATCGACCTTGGCACCACGAACTCGTGCGTGGCCATCATGGACGGCAAGACCCCGAAGGTGATCGAGAACGCCGAGGGCGCTCGCACCACCCCGTCGGTCGTCGCCTTCCTCGAGGACGGTGAGCGCCTGATCGGCCAGCCCGCCAAGCGCCAGGCCGTCACCAACCCGACCAACACGCTGTTCGCGATCAAGCGCCTGATTGGCCGCACCGCCAGCGACCCGGTGGTCGAGAAGGACAAGGGCATGGTGCCCTACGAGATCGTCAAGGGCCCGACCGGCGACGCCTGGGTCAAGGCGCACGGCAAGGACTACAGCCCGCAGGAAGTGTCGGCCTTCATCCTGCAGAAGATGAAGGAAGCCGCCGAAGCCCACCTGGGCGAGCCGGTGACCAAGGCGGTCATCACGGTTCCGGCCTATTTCAACGACGCCCAGCGTCAGGCCACCAAGGACGCTGGCAAGATCGCCGGCCTGGAAGTCCTGCGCATCATCAACGAGCCGACCGCAGCGGCCCTGGCCTATGGCCTGGACAAGAACGACGGCAAGAAGATCGCCGTCTATGACCTGGGCGGCGGCACCTTCGACGTGTCGATCCTGGAAATCGGCGACGGCGTCTTCGAGGTGAAGTCGACCAACGGCGACACCTTCCTGGGCGGTGAAGACTTCGACCTTCGGATCGTCGACTACTTGGCCGACGAGTTCAAGAAGGAGCAGGGCGTTGACCTGCGCAAAGACAAGCTGGCCCTGCAGCGCCTTCGTGAAGAGGCCGAAAAGGCTAAGAAGGAACTGTCGAGCACGGCTCAGTACGAAGTGAACCTGCCGTTCATCAGCATGAACGCCTCGGGTCCGCTGCACCTGAACATCAAGCTGTCGCGCGCCAAGCTGGAAGCCCTGGTCGACGACCTGATCGCCCGCACCATCGGTCCGTGCGAACAGGCCCTCAAGGACGCCGGCCTGAAGAAGAGCGACATCGACGAAGTGATCCTGGTCGGCGGCATGAGCCGCATGCCCAAGGTCCAGCAGGCGGTGCAGGACTTCTTCGGCCGCGAGCCGCACAAGGGCGTGAACCCCGATGAAGTCGTGGCCCTGGGCGCGGCCGTTCAGGCCGGCGTTCTGCAAGGCGACGTCAAGGACGTCCTGCTGCTGGACGTGACCCCGCTGACCCTGGGCATCGAGACCCTGGGCGGTGTGTTCACTCCGCTGATCGAACGCAACACCACCATCCCGACCAAGCGCTCGCAGACCTTCTCGACCGCCGACGACAACCAGTCGGCCGTGACGATCCGCGTGTTCCAGGGCGAACGCCCGATGGCGCAGGACAACAAGATCCTGGGTCAGTTCGACCTCGTGGGTATCCCGCCGGCGCCGCGCGGCGTGCCGCAGATCGAGGTCACCTTCGACATCGACGCCAACGGCATCGTCCAGGTCCACGCCAAGGACAAGGCGACCAACAAGGAGCACTCGATCCGCATCCAGGCCAATGGCGGCCTCTCGGACAGCGACATCGAGCGCATGGTCAAGGAAGCCGAGGCCAACAAGGCCGCGGACGAGAAGAAGAAGCTGCTGGTCGAGGCCAAGAACCAGGGCGAGGCGATCCTGCACTCGACCGAGAAGGCCCTGGCCGAGCACGGCGACAAGGTCGGCGCGCCTGAGAAGACCGCGATCGAGACCGGCATCACCGAGCTGAAGACGGCTCTGGAGGGTGAAGACGTCGAGGCCATCCAGGCCAAGACCCAAGCCCTGATCCAGGCCTCGATGAAGCTGGGCGAAGCCATGTACGCCGCCCAACAAGGTTCGGCCGACGGCGACGACGCCAAGGCCGACGACGGCGTCGTCGACGCCGAGTTCGAGGAAGTCGACGACAACAAGCCGGCGGCTTAAGATCGTCATGCGCGCGCTGCGGAACCATCGCTACAAGATCGTTCCGCAGCCGCGACCTGCTGTCCCAGGGTCCGCGAGCGCCTTGCGCCGGGCCGGGGGCTATCCCACCTTTCCCTGTATCAACGCCACTTTCGTGGGCCTTTTGGGCGCCAGACGCTGACGATGCGCGACTATTACGAAATTCTCGGCGTGACCCGGACTGTCGATGAGGCAGGTCTGAAGTCCGCGTTCCGCAAGCTGGCGATGGAACATCACCCCGACCGCAACGGCGGCTGCGAGAACGCGGCCGGGCGGTTCAAGGAAATCAACGAGGCCTATTCGGTTCTCTCCGATCCCCAGAAGCGCGCGGCCTATGACCGCTTCGGCCATGCCGGCGTCAACGGTCCGCAGGGCGGCGCTGGCGGGTTCGGCGGCCAGGGTTTCGACGCCAGCGACATCTTCAACGACGTCTTTGGCGATGTTTTCGGCGAGATGTTCGGCGGCGGCCGTCGCCAGTCCAATGGACCGCAGCGCGGCCAGGATCTGCGCTACGACCTGGAGATCAGCCTTGAGCAGGCCTATGCAGGCGCCGAGGTCGAGATCAAGGTGCCCGCCGCGATGACCTGCGAGGTCTGCGAAGGTTCAGGCGCCAAGCCCGGCACCAGCCCCACCGTTTGCGGCACCTGCGGCGGCGCAGGCCGAGTTCGCGCGACCCAGGGCTTCTTCGCCGTGGAGCGGGGCTGTCCGCGCTGCGGCGGCTCTGGCCGCCTGGTTCTGGACCCGTGCTCAAACTGCCATGGCCATGGCCAGGTGCGTCGCGAGCGCATCCTGTCGGTCCGCATCCCGGCCGGCGTCGACGACGGCGCCCGGATCCGCCTGGCGGGCGAAGGCGACGCAGGCGCGCGCGGCGGTCCGCGTGGCGACCTCTATATTTTCCTGTCGGTAAGCCCGCACGAGCTGTTCGAGCGCGATGGCCTGGACCTCCTCTGCACCGTGCCGGTGCCGATGACCACGGCGGCCCTTGGCGGTGAGATCGAGGCTCCCTGTTTGCGGGGCGGCGAAGACTGTGATGGCGAATGCAAGGTCAAGGTCACGGTTCCCGAGGGCGCCCAGACCGGCAAGACCGTCCGCCTCAAGGGCAAGGGCATGCCGTCCCTGCGCAGCCGCCAGCGCGGCGACCTGGTGGTCGAGCTGTTCGTCGAGACCCCGACCCACCTGTCCGCGCGCCAGAAGGACCTGATGCGCGAACTGGCCGGCCTGTGCGGCGAGAAGCAAAGCCCCAAGTCGGCCAATTTCGTCGGCAAGGCCAAGCGCTTCTGGGAAGAGGTGACGGGCAGCTAGGGCTTTGATGCTCCGCTGCGGGCCGCGCGATTGTGATAGCGGCCTAAGATCCAGATGAACGCTATCAGCAGCACCGTCGAGACGATCGCGACGACGGCGCCGCCTTGCACGAAGAGCCGAGCGTCGTTCGGGCCAAACCCCGTCGTCTGCGACGGATCAGGAATCTGGAAAACCAACGGAATGGTCACCTGGCCCGGGTTCGGGCGAAGATCATCGGGCGGGATCATCCGGAACTTGGGCGCCAGGCGTAGAGCGGCTTGGCCAAATTGCTCTCCCTCCGGCGTTTCGCTGGTGATGCGACAGTCCGCAAGCCGCCCGTCGGCCTTCACCTGACAGACCATCGTCACCTTGCCCGAAATCTCCCGACGCGCCGCCCGGGGAGGGTAAAACGCCGCCATGTCGTCTCCTGACGGCTTCTCTAACCAGTCGGGTCGATACGCGCCCATGACAGCGGGCCTGGGCGGAAGCGGTTGATGGGCGGCGCTCATGCCGACAGCTCAACTTTCGGATGATTGGTCGTCAAGTACTCTCTTTTCGCCTTTGGCCTGACATTCCCTGAATTCCTTAACGCCGCCTCTTAACGGGAGTCGCGACGCTCTGTAGTTTCCGCAGCGATGAACGCCCACGCCACGCCAACCCCAGCCCACGAGATCGACCCCACCGGCGCGACGCCGGTGATGCAGCAGTTCTTCGAGATGAAGGCGCGGCAGCCCGATGCGTTGATCTTCTTCCGCATGGGCGACTTCTACGAGCTGTTCTTCGACGACGCCTACAAGGCCGCCGCTGCGCTGGGGATCAGCCAGACCTTTCGAGGAACCCACAACGGCCAGCCAATCCCGATGGCGGGCGTGCCGCAGCACGCGGCTGAGGCCTATCTCTCCAAGCTGATCCGCCTGGGCTTCAAGGTCGCCGTCTGCGAGCAGATGGAAGACCCTGCCGAGGCCAAGAAGCGTGGCTCCAAGGCGGTGGTCCGCCGCGACATCGTCCGGGTCGTGACACCAGGCACTCTGACCGAGGACGGTCTCCTGGACGCCCGGGGCGCCAATCGCCTGGCCGCCGTGGCCCTGCGCGCCGGCCAGGCGGCCGTGGCGTCAGTCGAGCTGTCCACCGGCGAGGTCGAAGTCTTCGCCGTCGCCAAGGAGGGGGTCGCCCCGATCCTGGCCGCCCTAGCCCCGTCCGAGACCCTGGTCGCTGACCGCCTTTTGTCGGACGACAGCCTTTCGCAGACTCTCAGGATCTGCGGCGGTCTGGTGCAGCCGATGCCGTCGGCCCTTTCCGAGCCGCAGGCGTCGGAGACCCGGGTGAAGCGCCTCTATGGCGTCGAGACTCTGGACGGTTTTGGCGGTCTGTCGCCGGCCGAGATCGGGGCCCTGGGCCTGATCGCCGCCCACCTGGAAATGACCCAGGCTGGCCGGCTGCCGGCGCTGCGGGCCCCGCGCCGCGCCGCCGACGCCGACGTGATGGCCATCGATCCGGCCACCCGCTCCAGCCTGGAGATCGACCGGACCCAAAGCGGTGATCGCAACGGCTCATTGCTGGCGGCGATCGACCGCACGGTGACCGCCGGCGGCGC
>NCDQ01000569.1 GCA_002280275.1 Caulobacter vibrioides
GCTCGCGGCCTTCTCCTCGGGTGGCAAGTGACCCACCGGGTTGCCCGGCGACGCGGCGGTGCCGACCGCTCGTTGGCGGCGACGTTCCGGCGCAATGCCGCCGGCTTCCGCGAAGCTGCCGAGGCGGCGCTGCCGCGACACCTCGAGGCGACCCGCCACTTCCTGGCCATCGCGATCGAACTGGCGCTGAAGGCGCACCTGCTGCACCGAGGGATCAGCGACGACTGGAACCGCGTCTATCTCCGCCACGACCTGACCAAGGCGTTGAGGTGCGCTCGGCGCGCCGGCTTCAACGGCGCCCCAGCAGCCCTTCCAGAATTGGCCGCGCTTCTCGGCCCCTACTACCAAGTCCATGCCATCTCGCGGATGCCGCCAGAGGCCGTCGCATCGGTCTGCTGGTCGCAGGCCTGCATGACTGTTCGGGATCTGATCGACGCCGTTGTCGAGGCCGCCGGGCGCGAGGCTTCCGATCATGAAGGCGCCGCGTGATGGCGCGCCTCAGCAGGCCTTGGCCGCTCCTGGCCAGCCAGGGGTGGCGGTGGCGGCATCCTCATCTCTGGCGCGGCCGTGTCTTCGATCCGCATGACGCCCGCCAAGTCATGTCCTACGCGGTGCTCCGCCTGCGACGGGCAACACGGGATGTCTTCCTGCTCAATCACATCGAGGCGCTCGACTACGCGCTGATCGCTCGCCACCTGGGGCTTTCCGTCGGCGAGGTTCAGGCGCGCGTGGCCGACGCGCTCTGCGAGCTTTCCCGCACGGTCGATCTGATCGAGCGCGTCCGCCCCAAGCTCATCAACTCTTCCAACGCGGAGCATCCCGATGTCTGACGACAAGGAGCCCTTCGCCGTTTCCCGGCGCGTCGTCATCGGCGCCGCCAGCGCCGCGCCAGTGGTCGCCGGGGCCGGTGGTGCCGCAGTGCCAGACGCGGCCATCGCCCGCTGCGCCGAGTGGTTGGCGCTCGACGCGGAGATCGACCGTCTGGGTCTGCGCTGGTCGGACCTGGAAAGCATCCTCGTGCGTCAGAAGCGATGGGAGCGCATGACGCCAGAGGAGCGTGGGGAATTGTTGCCGTCCGAAGAAATGGACGCCATCGACGAGCAGTTGAAGCCGCTGTTCGACCAACGCGAGGCATGGCTCGAAGCCCTGCCCAAGGTTCGCGCGCGCGATCTGCACGGTGTCGTCGCCAAGCTGGAGGTTGCGCTACAGGTCATGGTCCATCAGCAGGGTGACGGGTACGACCTCTTCAAGGCGACGATGGAGGAGCTGCGCACCGCACGCTGTCCGAACTGCGGGGCGCCCGTTTGCAAGCGCTAGCCGCGCCACCTACGGCAACCGCCTTGCCTATCCCAACCTGCGGGAGCCAGGACCGGAACGGTCGGTGCTCGCTCTGGAGCGCTTGGAGAGCGTCTGCCGGGCGGGATGGTGCGGGTCAAGGGCGGCTTCGCCGTCGCTCCGCGAGACGCCCGCAGGGCGTCCCCTTGACGCGCGCCAGCCCGTCCGGCCCT
>NCDQ01000570.1 GCA_002280275.1 Caulobacter vibrioides
AGCGGTCCCATGGGTCGAGGACCGTCGTCATGATCCGCGCAGCCAGTCTCACCGCAGTTTGCGTCGCCGCAGGGCTCGCCGGGCCCGCGGACGCCTATACCCGGCGCGATGAAAGCTGGGGCAAGGCCGGGATCTCGTTTCTGCAATATCGCACCGATGCGGTGGAATGCGCCTATCTGGTCGAGACCAAGGCCCCTGTCAGCATCCCGCAGGTGGATCTGACCTTCGCCATCGACATGCCGACGCCCGGGGGCGCGCCCGTCAGTCCTGAAACCGCGACGGCGGATCTGAGCGCCGTTGTCGACTATGCCGCGCAGTATCAGATGCGCATGAACAAGCACTGGCGGCGCGTCTCCCAGCAGTTGGAGCCGGCAATGGCGACCTGCCTCAAGGCGCGCGGCTACCAGCGCTTTCGCCTGACCGGGGCGCAGACTGCCGAGCTGAAGCGCCTGCCCGCCGGGACCCGGGGCCGGCAGGTCTATCTGTGGCGGGTGGCGGTGGACCGCGACGTTCTGGCGACGCAGACGCGCTGAATAGTCTAGTCCGGCGTCAGGCAGGCCGCCTCGACGACGGTTTCGTCGAAGTGCCCCGGCGCGGGGCGGATCCAGACCCGCGCCTCGAAGTCGAAGGCCGCCGGCACGCCGCCCAGATTGTTCTTCGGATAGCGATAGACCACCAGGCTGCGATAGGTCCGGGTGGCGCAGTCGACCTCCTGCTCCAGCCGTTCGGACAGATAGGTCACCGGGGTGGCCGCGCCGGTTTCGGTCTGCGGCTGGCGAAACTCGTGGCGCACCAGCACCCTCTGATGGGGCGATGGCGGACGCCCGTCGGTCTTGGCGAACATCATCACGCCCCGGTCGGCGCCCAGGCCCATGAACGGCCAGCCGATCGCCTGAACCTCGCTTGACCAGCCGGGCAGCCCGGCGGCCTTGCCGGCGGCGGTGACGGTGACGGAATCGACCTTGGCCGCCTCATCGACCGGCGCGGCGGTCTGACCGGTCAAGAGCATCAGAGCCGAGATCATGCCGATCATCGCGCGCCTCCCAGGATTGTTAGCGCTACCCTAAAGCCTTTCAAGGCCAAGGAAAGGACCTGTTGAAAAGCGGATGAACGCTCGCTCGCCCCTGCATTTCGTCAGCCTCCGGCCCATCTTGACGCTTGCGCCAAATTCGAACGCCCGTAAGACTTCCCCACGGGTAAAGGGGAATGCCGTAGTGAGTCCGACCACCGACGCCGTCGCTTCGCCCTCTCTGCATGAAGGTGTGGCCGAGGCCGCCGAGACCGAAGCCGCAACCAAGAATCTGGTGTTCGTCGCCGCCGAGCGGCTGTTTGCCCTGCACGGCTTCCAGAATGTGTCGGTGCGCGACATCACCGCGGCCGCCGGCGTCAATCTGGCTTCAGTGAACTATCACTTCGGCTCCAAGGACGCCCTGCTGTTCGAGATCTTCCGTCGCCGCACGGCCGAGCTGAACCGCGAACGCGCCCGCATGCTGCACGAGGCCAA
>NCDQ01000571.1 GCA_002280275.1 Caulobacter vibrioides
CCCGGCTCCTCCATCGCCGCGAAGTGGCCGCCGCGCGGCATCTGGCTCCAGCGCGTGATGTTGTAGGCGCGGTCAGCCCACGAGCGGGGCGGGGGCTTGTAGATGCTTTCACCGGGAAAGTTTGCGAAGGCGGTCGGCGTCTCGCAGCGCTGACCCTCGGCCAAGACCGGTCCGCCTTCCTCCAGCATGGCGCGGTAGTACCAGGCGCCGGTCGTGAAGCTGCCGGTCATCACGTAGATCATCAGGTTGGTCAGCAGCTGATCGCGGGTGAACACCTGCTCGAACGGCTTGCCCGACAGGTCGGCCCAGTCGTGGAAGCGCTCAAGGATCCAGGCGGCCTGGCCGACCGGGTTGTTGGCGCCCAGCCAGGCGACGGACTGCGGCTTGCTGGCCTGCAGGCGGAAATAGGCGCCCCACAGGTCCATCTGGGCGCCAAAGCCGGTGATCCAGTCGATCTCTTCCTGGCTTGTGGGCGGCCCGGCGGGGCGCAGGCCGATCATGTTCAGATGGATCGCTGTCACATGCGCGGCGTGATCGAGGCCCAGCCACGAGGTGACCAGACCGCCCCAGTCGCCGCCTTGGGCGAGGTAGGTCTCATAGCCCAGCTCACGGGTCATAAGGGTGTTGAACAGGCGCGCCGTGGCGCGCTGGCCCAGCGGCCGCTTGGGCTTGCCCGAGAAGCCAAAGCCCGGCAGCGACGGGATTACCAGATCAAACGCGTCGGCCGGATCGCCGCCATGGCGCGAGGGGAAGGCCAGGGGCTTGATCGCGTCCCAGAACTCAAAGTGGCTGCCCGGCCAGCCGTGGGTGATCAAGAGCGGGCGCTTGCCGCCGGCCTCGCCGACGACGTGGACGAAGTGGATATCGAGGTCCTCGATCCTGGCGGTGAACTGCGGAAAGCGGTTCAGGTTGGCCTGGACCGCGCCGACGTCGAAGCCGCCCGTCCAATAGGCGCACAGGTCCTTCAGGAAATCGGCGTCACAGCCATAGCCCCAGCCGCCGCCCTCTGGCGCGGGCGGGAACTCATAGGCGCGGACCTGGGCCAGCACCTTGTCGACCGCCTCGCGGCTCCAGTTCACCTCGAACGGCTTTGGCATGGCGATCTCCCTGTTTTGAACGGGAGGGTCGGGTGGTTGACGCGAGGGAGGTCAAATCAAACCGTGTCATTCCAAATAGCCTCCGCGAGGCTGCCGGGATGACCCGGAAATTGGGACCTCAAGCCGCCGCCGCGCGCCACGCCCGCACCTTCGGCCACAGCATGTTCACCGCCAGGCCTGTCAGCACCAGGGCTGCGGCGATCAGCTTCCAGGCGGGCAGGGGCTCGTGCAGGAGCAGGGCCGAGGCACCCATGCCAAACACCGGCACCAGCAGCGCCATGGGCGTGATGGTGGCGGCGGGGTGACGGGCCAGCAGCCAGCCCCAGGCGGCGTAGCCGAACATGGTGTTGCCCACGGCCTGCCAGGCGACGGCGGCCCAGGTCAGGGCGTCGGCCTGCGTCACACC
>NCDQ01000111.1 GCA_002280275.1 Caulobacter vibrioides
GAGAACGGGCAAACCTTGCGGCGACGGAAGAACGGGCGGCGAGCGCCGCCAGCGGCGGCGGCCGGAGCGCCGGCTTCGGGAGCAGTCGTATCGGTCATGATCTATCTCTCCCTTACGCCTGAGCCTGAGCGCCGAAGTCTTCGCGCGGGCGTTCCGGGCGGTCGCCACGGTCACGACGGGCGAGAACCGGCGACAGTTCCAGGTCCAGCTCTTCAACGCGGATCGTCATGAAGCGCAGAACGTCTTCATTGATCAGCAGCTGGCGCTCCATTTCCTTCACGGCCGGCGCCGGGGCGTCGATCGCGAGCAGGGAATAGTGACCCTTGCGGTTCTTCTTGATGCGGTAGGTGAGGTTACGCAGGCCCCAGTACTCGATCTTGGCGATGTGACCGCCATTCTCTTCGATGAGGGCTTTGAGTTGCTCGTTCAGAGCTTCGGCCTGTTGCGGCGAGATGTCCTGCCGCGCGATGACCACGTGTTCGTAGAACGCCATGTTTTCCTTCTTCCGTTGTGGAAGGCGGCGCGGACGACGACGGAAGTCCGTCGACCACGATGGATCCTGCAAGCCGAGCGAGGCGAACCTCAGTCCCCGATGGGTGCGTGCAAGACCGCCTTCCGTGAGAGCGCGCGCTATTACAGGACGCAGGCTCGAAACGCAAGCCAACGCTGGGTTTGCCGCCAAAACAGGCGTTCACGCGACCTGTCCTATAAATGGCCGCGAAGGCTTCCAAGGCCAAGCGCAAGTATGTTAGCAGGCGTGCATGGGGATCGGTGCTCGTCTTTGGATCGTGCTCGCGGCGGCTGCAGCCGCCGGCGTTGCGCATGCCGAGATCATCCAGAAGCCCGCCATGTCGGTCTCGGCCAAGGATGGCCGCTTCGCCGGCTATTACGCCGCCTTGCCGCTGGATCTCTCCACCGACAAGGAAAAGGTCGCCCTGACGGTCAAGTCGTCGGGCATGCCTGAGAACCCGACATACGATTTCGATCTGAACCTGACCCAGAAGCCCGACGACGAGCGGGTGGGGCAACGTTCGCTGGCGCTGGGCGCTTCGTGGAACGAAAGCGAGGCCCGGCTCCGCTCGTCGATGTCGAAGCTGTTCGGCTTTGGCCTGTTGCCACGCGCCAACTACATCCGCGTGTCGATGGACATGGACGCCAGCCAGCCGGTGGCCGCGCCGGGTGTCGCGCCGGTGGCGCGGGCGAACATCCGCTCCTCCCTCACCCTTGACGGCAAGCCCGTCGGTTCCATCGCCATCGGCGGCGGCAGCATGGGCGACGAGGGCGTCGATCTCAGCCTGACCCGCCCGTTCGATCTGCCGGCCGAGTTCACCGTCAGCCTGCGCGGCGTCAGCAACGAGCGGGAGACCTGGCGGCTCCAGGACGCCCGCGCCATGGTCAAGCTGGTGAAGGCGAGCTGGTAGCCGCCAGCGCCTTGTCCTTGCGGGCCGTCACGGCCGCGAAGCGCTGCAGATACTCCGGGTGCTCGGTGCCCATCAGCTTGTCCCACCAGGTGAAATAGAGACCGTAGTTCCAGCCCGCCTGGGCGTGGTGCAGGTCGTGGTGGGTGACCGTCGTCAGCCACGGGATCAGCGGTCGGCCGTCTTTGCGGGCGGGGAAGAGCTCGTAACCCGAATGGCCGATCGTATTGCGCACGATCTGGTGCAGCATGAAGAGACCGATCACCGGCCATTGGGTGGGAACCAGGATCATCCAGAGCGGCACGAACGCGCCGTTGATGGCGGCCTCGCCCAGATCGAAGCTGTAGGCGGTGAAGGGTGATGGATTATTCGACCGGTGATGCCGCCGGTGGAAGGCCCGGAACAGTCGCCGATCGTGGATCAGCCGATGGGTCCAGTAGAACCAGGCGTCGTGGGCGATGATCATCAGGACGAGGCTGGCCCAGAACCAGACCGGCCCCCAGTCGCGCGCGATGTAGGGGCCTGGCAACAGTCCCGCCCGGAACAGGCCGAACGTGAGCAGTCCGATCGTCGAGAAGATGGCGATCGAACGGATGGACACCGCGAACTCGACGAACAGCTGTCGCGCGGCCGGGCGGCTGTCGCGGATTTTGCGGCCGGCCAGGGGCGCGGCCAGTACGACCCACAGGGTCAGCCAGACGCCGACCGAGAAGATCACATAGCGGGTGACGTCCACCTGCATGCCGACCAGCCAGCTGCGGGCGAAGGGAAGAAGAGTGTCGAGCATGGAGCGCTCCGAGGGTTGCTAGGCCCTGACAGGAAAGTTCGAGCGATCCTTGTCTGTCTCGCCGACCTTGAAATCAGGCTGTCTTGCCAGCTTTCGGCGCGCGTTCGCCGGTTTCGACCAGCCGCAGGTGGGGGAGGGCGGGCGTCGCTTCCTGGCGCCAGGCGGTGGGGGTGACGCCGGTGGCGGCGCGGAAGGCGCGGTTGAACGGGCCTAGCGACGCAAAGCCCAGCTCATAGGCGATGGTCGACACCGACTTGAGCGCCTGTTCGGGATCGGCCAGCGCGACCTTGGCCGCGGCGATCCGCCGGCCGTTGACGTAGTCGGCGAAGTTGCGGTGCCCCAGCGTGCCGTTGATCAGCTTGCGCAGCCGGTGTTCGGGCGCGCCGACCAGGGCGGCCAGGGTTCCGATCGACAGGTCATCGCCCCGCCAGACCTCGTTGTCGTTCATCGCCTTGTCGAGGCGCGCCAGGACCAGGCGGTCGGCGGGGGTGAGGTCGAGGGCTTCGGCGGCTTTCGGGGAGGGCGCTTCGCCGGCCGTCGGCGTTGCCTGGACCAGCACCGGCTCGGCGCGCAGCAGCGCCAGAGCCGATCCGATCCCAAGGGCGGCGAGCCCGAGCGCTTGAGCGAGGCTAGAGAGAACGGGACCCTGACCGACCGGAAGATCGCAGAGCGTCTGTATGAACATGTAGGCCGTGGTCGCTGCGGCGATCGGCGCGCGAAGGTGGCGGCGACGCTCGACGAGGTCGATCCTCCAGCCACGCCAGGCCATCAACAGGATGTGGCCATGTAAAGCGATCGAGACGGCGGTGAAGGTCCACCAGACGATAACTCGCGTCGGTGAAGGCGTCAGGAACGCGCCAACAGCCCACTGAACCAACACAAGCGCTGGAATGATGAAGCGCCACGTCGGGATTTTCGGCTCGTCCTCGAACAGAACGGAGCAGAACAGCCAGAACACTGCAGCGGTCCAGGCAGACAAAGCCCAGGTCAGCGCGCTGAAGTGGCGACGCTCGGTGTAGAAGAAGTGGCTTTCGATCACATGGGAGATCGCGCAGGCCATCAGAAGGACCCCCAGCCAACGAACCGGGGTCATTTTTCGGCTGGCGGCCAGCGACACGCCGGTGGCCGCGAACGCTCCGACGGCGAGGCCGCGAACGGCGAGTTCGATTTGCACGAGATCGGTCATGACCGATCATGGCCGCCAGCGCGCGCGAGCTTCAACCCGCGCGGCTGGTCAGAATCCAAAAACGCTCGTTACTTCTTGGCGGCCTGGTAGGCTTTCACCGCGCCCATGGTCTGGCTCACGTGGCCCATGAAGTTGCCGTCGGTGTGGCTGAGCAGGATCTTGCCGTTGGGCGCGATCACGTACGAGGTGCGGTTCGACCAGTCGGGCTTCACCGCCAGGGCCACGTCATAGGCCTTGATCAGCGCCTTGTCGGCGGCGGCGACGGCGAACTTGTCGCGGCAGTGCTCCTTGGAGAAATCCTTGAGGCGGTCGACATTGCCGGCCGTCATGCCGATCACCGTGGCGCCCAGCTTTTCGAACTCCGGCGTCGCCTCGGCGAACTCGCGCGCCTCGGCGGTGCAGCCGGCGGTGTAGGCGGCCGGGAAGAAGTAAAGCACCACCGGGCCCTTCTTCAGCGCCTTGGCCAAGTTGAAATCGAAGTCCTTGCCGGCCAGGGCGCCCTTGGCGCTGAAGTCCGGAGCCTTGTCGCCGGCCTTCAGGGCGGCCAGGGCGGGAGAGGCGACGGCGAAGGCCAGGGCGGCCGCAGCGACGCCGGCGAGAACGGATTTCATGGCGCGACTCCAAAATGCATGGGCGCCTCTGGTACGGAGGCGCAGGCACTTTGGACGTGGCCGCTATGATTGCAAGTCTTGGTCGCCATACGGCGTCGCACTTGCCCGCCCGCCGGCTTTACCCTAACCCTCCCGGCCTTGAATCTCTTTAGAAACGGAGCGGGCTTCGATGAGCATCGCCTTCATTTTCCCGGGTCAGGGCAGCCAGTCGGTCGGCATGGGCGCCGATCTCGCCGAGGCCTTCGCCGCCGCGCGTGAAGTCTTCCAGGAGGTCGATGACGCTCTGGGCCAGAAGCTGTTCGCCCTGATGAAGGAGGGTCCCGAAGGCGACCTGACGCTGACCGAGAACGCCCAGCCGGCCCTGATGGCCGTCAGCCTGGCGGTCACGCGGACCCTCGAGAAGGAATTCGGCGTCGGGATCGACAAGGCCGCTTTCGTGGCTGGCCATAGCCTGGGCGAATATTCGGCTCTGGCGGCCGCCGGCGCCATCAGCCTTTCGGACACCGCGCGGCTCCTGAAGCTCCGCGGCCAGGCCATGCAGCGCGCCGTGCCGGTGGGCGAGGGCGCGATGGCCTCGCTGATCGGTCCCAAGACCGACCTGGCCCTGGCCGAAGCCGCCGCCGCCGCGGGTTCGGAGGTCGGGGTCTGCGTCGTGGCCAACGACAACAACAACGGCAATGTCGTGATCTCCGGCGCCAAGGCCGCCGTCGACAAGGCCATCGAGAAGGCCAAGGAGCTGGGCGCGCGGGCCATTCCGCTGAACGTCTCGGCGCCGTTCCACTGCCCGCTGATGCAGCCGGCCGCCGACGAGATGGCGACCGCCCTGGCTGCGGCGACGATCATCGCCCCGCGCGCGCCGCTGGTGGCCAATGTCACCGCCGCGCCGATCCATAATCCCGACATGATCCGCAAGCTGCTGGTCGAGCAGGTCACCGGTCGCGTCCGCTGGCGCGAAAGCATGACCTGGATGGCGACCGAAGGCGGCGTTACGCGCTTTGCCGAGGCGGGCGCCGGCAAGGTGCTGTCGGGCATGGCCAAGCGCATCGCGCCTGACGCCGAAGCCGTCCCCCTTAACTCGCCGGCGGACCTCGAAGCGTTCGCCAAGTCGCTCTAAGCCCAAGGAAGTTCGAGCATGTTTGATCTCACTGGCAAGACCGCGCTCGTCACCGGCGCCACGGGCGGCATCGGCGGCGCCATCGCCCGGGCGTTGCACGCCCAGGGCGCGCACGTTGTCCTCTCGGGCACCCGGGAAGCGGCCCTGGCCGAACTGAAGGCGGAGTTGGGCGAGCGCGCTTCGACCGTGGTGGCCAACCTCTCCGACGCAGAACAGGTCGACGGCCTGGTCGCCAAGGCCGAGGAAGCCGCCGGCGCGCCGCTGGACATCGTGATCGCCAACGCCGGCGTCACTAGGGCATGATGAAGCGCCGCGCGGGCCGCATCATCGGCATCACCTCGGTGGTGGGCGTTACGGGCAATCCGGGCCAGACCAACTACGCCGCCTCCAAGGCCGGCATGATCGGCTTCTCCAAGGCCCTGGCTCAGGAACTGGCCAGCCGTGGCGTGACCGTCAACTGCGTGGCGCCGGGCTTCATCGCTAGCCCGATGACCGACGCATTGAACGATCAGCAAAAGGCCGGCATTCTGTCGACGATCCCGGCCGGCAAGCTGGGCGAGGGGAGCGACATCGCCGCCGCCTGTGTTTACTTGGCCAGCGATCAGGCCGGTTACGTTACCGGCCAGACCTTGCACGTGAATGGCGGCATGGCGATGATCTAAGGGCTAAAGTTCCAGCCGCTTAGCGTCGCTTCAAGGAGTTGGCGTCATGGTGGCTGGATCTTCTTGGTTTGGGCGGCTGGAGCGGTATGTCTGCCCAGGCTGCGACTGCGTCTTTGGCCCTCAGAAATACTTGGATCTCGACGAGGCCTTCGTCGGCAAGGACTATCAGGTCCTCTATTCGCGCTATGCCGAGGGCGACTCCACTGAGAACGAACTGCGGGCTTTCCGCGCGCTCAAGCCCGAGGCTGGCGGGCGCTATCTGGATTGGGGCGCGGGCGGGGGATGGAATCGAACCCTAGAGACGCTGACCCGCGAGGGGTGGACTGTCATCGCGCACGAGCCCAACGCCGGTGAGGCGGTCGCCCAATCTGGCGCTCAGGTCTGGGACGGCGCTAGCGGCGGCTTCGACGGCATTTTCTCAAACAACGTCATCGAGCACTTTCGCGACCCGATCGCACAGTTCCGCAAGTTCCACGAACTGTTGAAGCCTGGCGCTAAGATGGCTCACGCCTCGCCCTGCTATGACTACTGCTTCGCCTTCACGGGGTTTCATTCTGTTTTCTTGCTGGGCTGGTCGCCGCATATTCTGGCTGAGCCAACCAGTTTCAGGGTTGTTGATCACGAACGCGATGGCGAATACATCAACTACGTGTTTCAGCGGATTTGAACTCATCAACCGCTGAAATCGCCCACCCTTGACGCGTGTCACGGGAGATCGGCGCCGCTGGTCACCCGAAAAAGAACGTGATAGGCGGTGGCCCGACGAGCCGTGGTGAACTCCCTGGGAGGGGGCTGCGGCTTCTGAATTTGATCAAGAGGGACTGAACAGAATGTCCGACATTCTCGAGCGCGTGCGTAAGATCGTCATCGAACACCTGGATGCCGATCCCGAGAAGGTCACCGAGAAGGCTTCCTTCATCGACGACCTGGGCGCCGACAGCCTCGACAACGTTGAGCTGGTGATGGCGTTCGAAGAAGAGTTCGACATCGAAATCCCGGACGACGCCGCCGAGCACATCCAAACGGTCGGCGACGCCGTGAAGTTCATCACGGAAAAGACCGCCTAAGGTCTTCGGGTTCGCATTGTTCGCGAACCGGAGTATTTCCGCCGCGCCGCACGGGCTCTTGCCATCGTGCGCGCGGCGGTTTTCGTTTGAGGCCAAGATTCGCGGTGGCGCGGAGCGGGGGTCTTTCCCACATCCAGCGTCCCGCATCGAAGGTTGGGAGTGAGCCATGCGTAGAGTCGTCGTCACGGGTATCGGCCTGTTGACCCCGCTCGGCCAAGGTGTCGACATCACCTGGAAGAACATCCTCGCCGGCAAGTCCGGCGCGAACCGCATCAGCGCGTTCGACCCCACCGACTATTCCTGCCAGGTCGCCTGCGAGGTTCCGCGCGTCGATGGTCGCGGCGGCGGCGGGCCGGATGTCGAAGGCTCGTTCGACCCTGATCAGACCATGAGCCCGCGTGATCAAAAGCGCGTCGACGACTTCATCCTGTACGGCGTCGCCGCCGCTGATGAAGCCATCAAGGATTCGGGCTGGGTTCCGGAAACCGAAGAAGACAAGTGGCGCACCGGCGTCATCCTCGGCTCGGGTATTGGCGGCCTGTCGAGCATCGCCGATACGGCGCTGGAGTTGGAGGCTAAGGGCCCCCGCCGTGTCAGCCCGTTCTTCATTTCCTCGGCGCTCATCAACCTGATCTCGGGCCAGGTCTCGATCAAATACGGCTTCAAGGGCCCCAACCACGCCGTCGTGACCGCGTGCGCGACGGGGGCCCACGCCATCGGCGACGCCGCGCGCCTGATCAAGTACGGCGACGCCGACGTGATGATCGCCGGCGGCGCGGAAGCGGCGGTTTGCAAGGTCGGCATCGCCGGCTTCCAGGCCTGCCGCGCTGTGGCCACCGCGTACAATGACACGCCCGAAAAGGCCTCGCGTCCCTACGACAAGGATCGCGACGGCTTCGTCATGGGCGAGGGGGCCGGCGTTCTGGTGCTGGAAGAGTACGAACACGCCAAGGCGCGCGGCGCCAAGATCTATGCCGAGGTGGCGGGCTATGGTCTGTCCGGCGACGCTTACCACATCACCGCCCCGTCCGAAGACGGCGAGGGCGGCGCGCGGGCCCTGGCTGCGGCTGTTCGTGACGCGGGCCTGCAGCCTTCGGATATCGACTACGTGAACGCCCACGGCACCTCGACCATGGCCGATGGCATCGAGGCTAAGGCCGTGGAGAAGTTCCTGGGCAACCATGCGGCCAATGTTGTCATGTCGTCGACCAAGTCGATGACGGGCCACCTGCTGGGCGCCGCCGGCGCCATCGAGGCCGCGTTCTCGGTCTTGGCCATCCGTGATCAGATCGCGCCGCCGACCATCAATCTCGACAATCCCGATGTCGAGGTCGCCATGAACCTGGCTCCGCACAAGGCCGTGCCGATGAAGATCGACGTGGCCGTGTCCAACAGCTTTGGCTTCGGCGGCACCAACGCCTCCGTCGTGTTCAAGAAGATCTCGTGAGCAAAAAGTCGCCGCCCCGCGCCCGGGCTCCCAAGGGGGCGGGCTCCCGCCGTGAGACGGCCACGGCCGGCCGTCGCATGATGAGGGCCCTGTTCGGGGCCGCCGCCACCTTGGCTGTGGTCGGCATGGTCGCGCTGCTGGGCGCGCTCTGGGTCTACCAGGGCGCGGGCCCGGCCGCGAAGGACGGCGACAAGACCACCGTGGTGCTGCGCAAAGGGGCCAGCCTGCCCGAGATCGCCTCCAGCCTGGAGCGCGGCGGGGTGATTCGCTCCGCTTCGATCTTCATGACGGCGGCCAAGGTCACCGGCGCGGCGCGGACGCTGAAGGCCGGCGAGTATGAGTTCAAGAGCCGCGCCTCGATGGCCCAGGTGCTGGACGCCGTCCGTCGCGGCCGTATTGTCCGCCATTGGATCACCGTCCCCGAGGGCCTGACCTCTGACATGGTGATGGACATCCTCAACAAGTCGAGCGTGCTGACCGGCAGCGCCGCGACGCCGCCCGAGGGGGCCATCCTGCCCGAGACCTACGAGGTCCAGCGCGGCGAGGATCGCGCCGCCGTCCTGCAGCGCATGATGGACGACCGCGACGCGGTGCTGAACGCCCTGTGGGCCAACCGCGCCCCGAACCTGCCCTTCCAGACGAAGGAAGAGGCCGTGACCCTGGCCTCGATCGTCGAGAAGGAGACGGGCCTGGCCGAGGAGCGGCCGCGTGTCGCTGCGGTGTTCGTCAACCGCCTGCGCACCGGCATGCGCCTGGGTTCGGACCCGACGATCATCTATGGCATTTCCCGAGGACGTCCGCTGGGGCGCGGCATCTTCCTGTCGGAACTGCGGCGTCTGACGCCCTACAACACCTATCTGATCGACGGCCTGCCGCCGACGCCGATCGCCAATCCCGGCCGTGCGGCCCTGGCGGCGGTGATGAACCCGCCCAAGACCGGCGACCTCTATTTCGTGGCCGACGGCACGGGCGGGCATGTGTTCGCCTCGACGCTGGAGGAGCATAACGCCAACGTCGCCAAGTGGCGCCAGATCGAACGCGCACGCGCCGGCCAGGCGCCGGCCAAGCCGGCCGCAGCGCCGCTGGCGGGAGGCTAGAGCGTGCCGCTGTCGGGCATGACCGGCTTCGCGCGGGTCGAGGGCGCGCATGGGGCGTGGTCGTGGGCTGTCGAGGCCCGCAGCGTCAACGGTCGCAACCTTGAGACCCGGTTTCGGGGCCCGCCGGGCTTCGAGAGTCTGGAACGCACCGCCCGCGACGGCGCCCAGGCGCGGTTCCAACGGGGACAACTGACGGTCAATGTCCAGGCCAAGCGGGCGGAAGCCTCTGGCGAGACCCAGGTGAATGTTCAGGTGCTCGAACGGTACCTGACCGCCGGCGGCCCCTACGTGGCGACAGGCATGGTCGCCAAGCCGACCCTGGACGGACTGCTGTCCCTGAAAGGGGTGATCGAGGCGCGGGAGGACGAGGACGACACCGAGACGCGTGCGGCCGTCGAAGCCGCCATGGCCGCATCGATCGGCCTGGCCCTGGACGGTTTGAAGACGGCGCGCCTCGAGGAGGGCGCTGCGCTGGATCCGGTGCTGGGCGGCCTGGTCGCGCGGATTGAGCAACTGACGTCCCAGGCTGAGCAAGAGGCTGCTGGCCAACCGCTCGTCATCAAGGACCGCTTCGCCCGACGCATGGCCGAACTGGTCGGCGAGGCCGCCAGTGAGGAACGCATCGTTCAGGAGGCCGCAGCGCAGGCGGTGAAGGCCGATGTGCGCGAGGAGCTTGATCGGCTCGCCAGCCATGTGGTCGCCGCGCGCGGCCTGTTGTCGGGCGAAGGCGCATCGGGCCGCCGGCTAGACTTCCTCTCGCAGGAATTCATGCGAGAATCCAATACCCTCTGCTCGAAATCGGCCCTGACCAGCCTGACCGCGATCGGTCTGGAGCTGAAGGCCGTCATCGAGCAGTTCCGCGAGCAGGTTCAGAACGTTGAATAAGTCCCATCACCCCCATCGTGGCCTGCTGCTGATGGTCGTCGCCCCCTCGGGCGTCGGCAAGACCTCGCTGACCCGCCGCCTCGTGTCCGACCACGGCGACCTGCATCTGTCGATCAGCGCCACCACGCGCGAGCCGCGCCCGGGCGAGCACGACGGCCGCGACTATCACTTCGTCTCGCGCGACAAGTTCCAGGGCATGCTGGCCGAGGACGCGTTTCTCGAGTGGGCCGAGGTCTACGGGAACTTCTACGGCAGCCCCAAGGCGCCGATCATGGACGCGCTGAGCCGTGGCGAAAGCGTGCTGTTCGACATCGACTTCCAGGGCGCGATGAAGGTCCACAAGCAGGCCGGCCCCGACAGCGTGCTGGTCTATATCCTGCCGCCGTCACTGGCCGAGATGAGCCGCCGTCTGCACACGCGCAGCCAGGACAGCGAAGAGGTCATTCATCGTCGCCTGTCGCGCGCCAAGGACGAGGTCGCGGCCTGGGAGCAGTTCGACTACGTCATCCTGAATGACGACTTCGACCGGGCCTATGCCGATCTGGCGCACATCTATCACGCCGAGCGTCTCAAGAGGGCGCGTAACCCGTGGATCGGCGATCTGGTCGGGGTTCTCTTGAAGGAAGAGATCTAAGGCCCGGCGGCGGGCCGTAACCCGCCGCCTGCGCCGCCGCTTAGACCGCGCGACGGCCGAAAATCAGGTGATAAAGCGCCAGGATCACTACGGCGCCGACCGTGGCGACCAGCAGGCTGTAAAGGTTGAAGCCCGACACGCCCGCGTTGCCGAACTGATTGAACAGCCAGCCGCCGACGAACGCGCCGACGATACCCAGGACGATATCCAGCAGCACGCCGCCGCCAGTGCGGTTGACGAGCTTACTGGCGATGAAGCCGGCGATCAGGCCCAGAAGCAGCCAGGCGAGAATGGACATCATTGGAACTCCGTGAGCGGTCGCCCTGTGCGACCCTGCCCAATCAAGAGCTCAACGGGGCTGTTAGTTCCCGCCGCGAAGACGCTGTTGAACATAGGCGATCAATCGTTCCGCCGGAGGACGCCCGAGCGCGATGAACAGGCCCGAGCCCAGCGCCGCGCCGATCAGGAATTCCAGGGTCATCGCATCACTCCTACGCCCCTAAGAGCTATTGCAGACGTTCCATGGCCAAGCCAAGGCGACATCGGGGCGCTGCGACGATCGGTCTGCGGCGGTCGCCTCAGGCGAAGGGACGGGGCGGGGTCTGAATCGTGAAGACGCAGGTCAGGCCCTCGGGGGCGTAGTCGAATTGCGCCGATCCGGAGAGGTCGCCGCGCAGGCTGGATGCGATCAGACGTGAGCCGAAGCCGCTACGGGTGGGCTTCTGGGTCGGCGGACCGCCGCGTTCGCGCCAGGTGAGCGTCAGCCGGGTGCGGCCTTCGTTCGTCCAGGAAACCTCAACCCTGCCCGCCTCGGTCGAGAGCGCGCCATACTTCGACGCGTTGGTCGCCAACTCGTGGAAAATCATAGCCAGCGCCACCGCCGCATTCGGCGCCAACGGCGTCGTGGGCCCATCGACGACGACCTGGCTGGCATAGGGTTGCAGCGCCTCGATCACCAGTTCGCCAAGGTCGGCGCCCTCCCAACTACGGCGGGTCAGGAGGTCATGCGCCCCCGCCAGGGCGAGCAGGCGCTCATTAAATTGCGTCAGGCCTTCCTTGCCGCCTTCGATGGTGAGACGCCCGATCTCTGGCCGCTGTTCGACGCCTGCGCCGGCCTGCCGCTGGCGCTGATCCGCGGCGCGAACTCCGACCTGCTGTCCGAGGCG
>NCDQ01000572.1 GCA_002280275.1 Caulobacter vibrioides
GAAAATCTCCGTGGACCTAAGTCCATAAAAACCCTCACAAATCGCACTTCAAAATAGAATCCGCCAGCAGTTAACAATTCAGCGTGTAATTAACATTATCGGAAATAGTCCATAAATTTGACTATTCGTGCTTTGAGGTTCTTCGATGCTCAGATCGGTGTCGAAGCCCCGCCTTATCGCGGCATGAATTCATGTTCTGTCCGCCTATGCGACAAAAAAAAGCCGTTCGTTAGTTCGGGCCAAAATGGGCCGTCCGTTTGTTCCGGCCAGGATATCGGGATGGCTTTGTTCGTCCGCGTGCGCCGACTTTTTTTGAGCGTGATCCGCCGCCGATCGAAGAACCGCCAGATCGACGAGCCGCTGACCGCCACGCCGCGTTCGGCCAGACCGGCCTGGAGTTCGGCCAAGGTGATGTCCGATCTGGCGTCGAGCATCGCCAAGATCACGTCGGCGTTCTTCTCGATCAGGCCGGAGCGACGATGACCGCCAAGAGGGCCGGGGCGCGCAT
The DNA here is from genome assembly GCA_002280275.1 of Caulobacter vibrioides. Taxonomy (GTDB): domain Bacteria; phylum Pseudomonadota; class Alphaproteobacteria; order Caulobacterales; family Caulobacteraceae; genus Caulobacter; species Caulobacter vibrioides_A. The sequence goes on from NCDQ01000572.1 coordinate 509, forward strand.
CGCCCTGGCTCAGGGTCAGTTGCTGCCATCGGATCGCGCTGGCTGCGCTGACCCCAAACCGCGCCGCCGCCGCGCGGCACGACAGCCCACCATTGATCGCGGCGACAACCCGCTCGCGAAGATCCAGAGACAGCGCCTTGCTCATCCGTGCCGGCCTCCGACCCAGCACAGAGCTTGAATCAGATACCGGACCGCATGGGAATCTGGAGGCTTCTGTGAGGTCGCGTGTCACGGAGGGCACGGATCAACGGATCGCGACCTCATTGAAGCCGGATTGAGCGAAGCCGCGTTTGGCGGACTGGCTATGGGGATTGTGTCAGCGCGCGATGGTCCAAGAGGCCGATCTTGGCGTGTTTTGCTGCCGACTGTCTGAGGTGCTCACGGCATCTGACGCGCCTGGGGCGAGGCAGTTTGGGGCCTTGAGCGCGGAAGCGATTGGCGGCGACATCATTTTGAAGCGTTGCGCGGTCTGCGCTGCGGATCGGCGCAATAGGGCTGCAGCCGGCGCGCGTGACGGTCGGAGGGTTGGTGCGGCATTCTCGGATTGGGGGCGCATCATGAGCTGTCGCACCGGAAGGCTGGGCGGCGCAGTGTGGTCGCGGTCGCGAGGCCGACCGTAATCATGGTCCCGCCGCAATCAGGGCAGCGATCGAACGCGGCGGCGGCCATGGCTTGATCGGCGTCGGCCGTGACCGGCGGCTTTGCCTTGAGAAGGGTGCGACACAAGATCAGCTTGGCCGCGCGATGACCGTTGGCGAGGAAACCGTAGTGGCGAATGCGGTGGAAGCCGTCCGGCAGGGTGTGGAGCAGGAAGCGGCGGATGAACTCGTCGGCGGCCAGGGTCATCAGCTTGGACTTGTCGTGGTGGCGATAGTCCTTCCAGCGGAAGGTGACGGCGTCGTTGCTGATGTCGGGCTCACCTCAAGGTTTGCTCGCTAAAGTACGCTAAGCAGAACGTATAAGGAACGGGCTGGACGTCAGCGCCCTCAG
>NCDQ01000112.1 GCA_002280275.1 Caulobacter vibrioides
AAGGGACTACGCCAGCACCTTCTGTGGACAGGCCGGCCGGCACGCTGCGCAGGCGGATAGCTCCGCGCACCGGCCTATTGCCACCCACACAGACCAAGGATTAAATCAACCTAGGACTCTCGTTTTGGCTGGATGAGAAATGGGGGTCACGTCACCTGCAGTTCCTCGGCGGAGACGACGTTGGCGACCGTCAGGCTCTCACGCTGTTCTTGGACGGCGCGCGCCTGACTGCGGCGCTGACCAGCGACGACGACTTCTGAGACGACACTATCGGCAGCGCCCGTCGCGATCGGCTGGTCCTGAGTTTCGGCAAGGGCGGGCGTAGCCCCCAGGCTCAAAGCAGCGGCCGTCAGCAGCAGGCCGTGTCGAAAGGAAAGAGCGGTCATTGTCATACGATCCCCGTTGTCGGGCCTCAAAAGCGGCCTCACAGACAAGGGACGCGGCGGTGACGACGAGCCGCTGAAACTTCAAGAATTCTTCATCTTGCGACGCTCGGCGCCGGCGGCGGTGATCCCCGTCAGCACCAAGGCCACCGCCTAGCCTTCACTGCCCGGTCGCCGCCTCGCTGCGACCTTCAGATAGCGGGGAGCCCCCCTCGACCTCCGCCGGGGGGCGCTTCTTGGCGAAACTCAACAGAGTCGCGCCGATCAAGGCCGAGCTAAGCGAGCCAACCAGGACGCCGACCTTGACCTCGTTCTGGAGCGCGGCGTCCCGGAACGCCAGCAGGCCGATGAAGAGGCTCATGGTGAAACCGATGCCGCACAGCAGGCTGACGCCGTAGAGCTGCAGCCAGGAGGCGGCCACCGGCAAGCGCGCGATCCCCAGTCGGATGGCCAGCCACGCCGCCCCAAAGACGCCGATCTGCTTGCCCAGGAACAGCCCCAAGGCCACGCCCAGCGTCACCGGCTCGGCGAGGACGGACGGCGTCATGCCGGCAAACGAGACACCGGCGTTGGCGAAGCCGAAGATCGGCACCACCAGGAACGCCACCCAAGACGACAGCGCGTGCTCCAGCCTGTGAAGGGGCGAGTCTGCATCGTCCGGCGCGGCCTTCGACGCTTGCAACGGGATGGTCATGGCCAGCACCACGCCGGCGATCGTGGCGTGCACGCCCGACAGCAGGACCAGCCACCACAGCGCGACGCCCATCACCAGATAGGGCGCAAGACGCTTCAGCTTCAGCCGATTGAAGCCGACCAGCACAAGGGTGACGATCCCCGCGCCCGCGAGGGCGGCGGTGTTGAGCTCGGCGGTGTAGAAGACGGCGATGACCAGGACGGCCACGAGGTCATCGACGATCGCCAGCGTCGCTAGAAAGATCTTGAGGCTGGTGGGAACACGAGACCCCAGCAGCGAAAGCACGCCCAGCGCAAAGGCGATATCCGTCGCGGTCGGAATGGCCCAGCCGCGAAGGGTTTCAGGGCTGCCCGCATTCAAGCCCGCATAGATCAGACCCGGCACGATGACGCCGCCGGCGGCGGCGACGCAGGGCAGCGCACGGTTGGCCCAGGTCGACAGTTGCCCGTCCAGGAACTCGCGCTTGATCTCCAGGCCGACGAACAGAAAGAAGATCGCCATCAGCCCATCGTTGATCCAATGGAGCAGGTCCAGTCCGGCGAATGAGACATGGAGGGCGCTGAAATAGCCCTCCGCCAGGGGTGAGTTGGCGACAAAAAGGGCGAGCGCGGCCGCCGCCATCAAAAGCAGACCGCCGGCCGCTCCGCTTTCCAGGAGCTCTCTGAGCACGGACAGTTTACGGACACGTTGAAGCATGACGCGGGTCTCCACGCTGGCGGCCCGACCAACGTAAAACCTGATCGATCAACCGGATCGATCACCCAAGCCTGCCTATCGCATCTGAGATTGCGACGAACAAGCCTTCTCGATGATCTTCGACGTGACGTTTTGCAGACAATGGCGACGCCCCTGCCCGTGCGGCCACGAGACAAGGTCGGCGCTTCTAGATCAAGCCGCGCAAGGCGCGGCCAACGCGCTCTGCCTCTGGTCCCAGAACCACGTGCGCTGCATGATCACCAACGCGAACAAAGCCTCGGACACCCACCGCGCGTATGGCGGCCTCGTCGACGCGCGCGGCGTCGGAAACAACCACCCGCAGGCGGCTGGAACAGGTCCCGATCTCACGCACATTGCCCACGCCGCCCAACGCAGCGGCAAGCGCCAAGGCCTTTTGGTCATCGGCGACCGAGGGCAGGTTGGCTGGTGGGGCCTGCGGTTGCGTCGGCGCATCGGCGACCGGACGCGAAACGGCCGGCGGGCCGCCAGCGCCAATGGCCGCGCGGATCTCGCCCGCGACCGTGTCGGCGATCGGCCCCAGCACGACCTGCAGCGCCCTGTCCGACGGCTTGACCACGCCACGCGCGCCCAGGGCCTTGAGGGCGGGCTCATTGACCGCGCTCTGGTCGACGACGATCAAACGTAGGCGGGTGGTGCAGGCGTCGACGCTGACGAGGTTGGCCGCGCCGCCCAGGGCGGACAGAAAGTCAGCGCCGCGCCCGCCGCCCGTCGTGACAGTCTCGATGGACGGCGAGGCCTCAACCTCGCGGCCGGGAGTTTTCAGGTCGAACCGGACGATGGCGAACCGGAAGACAGCGTAATAGATCGCGCCATAGACCAGACCCACCGGGATCAACAGCCAGGGGCGGGTGGCCTTGTTGAAGTTCAGAACATAGTCGAACAGGCCCGCCGAGAACCCAAAGCCCAGCTTGACGTCCAGCATGTTCATCAGGGCCATCGACAGGCCCGTCAGCAGCGCGTGGATCGCATAGAGCACCGGCGCCAGGAACATGAACGTAAACTCGATCGGCTCGGTCACGCCCGTCAGGAACGAGGTCAGGGCCAGCGACCCCAGCATCCCCGCCACCGCCTTGCGACGCTCGGGCCGCGCGGCGTGCAGCATGGCCAGGCACGCGGCCGGCAGGCCGAACATCATCACCGGGAAGAAGCCGCTCATGAACGCGCCGGCCGTCTTGTCGCCGGCGGCGAAGCGGTTGAGGTCGCCGGTGACGCCGTTGAAGTCGCCCAGGATGAACCAGACCACGTTGTTGAGGATGTGGTGCAGGCCCGTGACGATCAGCAGACGGTTCAGCAAGCCATAGACCACAAGGCCCAGATTACCGGACGCGGTGACCAGGCCGCTGAGCCCATCGACGCCGGCTTCCAGCGAACTCCAGAAGGCGCCGAACAGCAGCGCCAGGACGACGCCGGCCAAACCCGCGACGATCGGCACGAACCGTCGACCGCCGAAGAACGCCAGGTACTCAGGAAGCTTGATGGCGCTATAGCGGTTGTAGAGCCAACCGCTAATCACGCCCGAGAGGATGCCGACAGGGATCGAGAGCTTGCCGATCTCCTTGGCCTTCCAGGCGGCCACAGCCAGATCCTTGGCCCCCTCGACAGCCTTGGCCGACACCTCGGGCGGCGCGATCATCAGCGCCTCGACGCCCTTGGTGGCGATGACGTAGCAGACCACGCCCGCCAGGCCAGCGGCGCCATGGTTCTCGCGCGCCAGACCCACCGCCACGCCGATGGCGAAGATCAGGCCCAGACTTCCGAAGATCGCGCCGCCGGCCGCCCCGAAGGTGTTGGCCACCGACAACGACATCCCGTGAGTCATCGCCGCCAGGGCGGGCGCGCCCAGCAGGTCTGGCTGGCCGATGCGCAAGAGCAACGCCGCCACGGGCAGCACCGCGATGGGCAGCATCAAGGCGCGACCGAGGGGCTGCAGCACTTCAAGCGGAGACTTCATCGGCTCAGGCTCCGTGGGGCGCGTTCAGATGGGTTTGGACGAGCGCACGAACCGCTTCCGGCGAGGTTTGATCCAGCGCTCGAGCCGCCAGGGCCCGGCAGGTCTCCAGCGAAAGCGTTCGCACGCGGGCCTTCACCTCCGGCGCGATCGAGGCCGTGGTGGACAGTTCGGTGACCCCCAGACCCAGGAGGATCGGCGTAGCGTCCAGGTCAGAGGCCAGGCCGCCGCACACCCCGACCCAGCGATGATGCTTGGCCGCGCCCTTGCAGGTCTGGGCGATCATCCGCAGCACCGCCGGGTGGAGGGCGTCGATGCCGGCGGCCAGTTCCGGATTGCCCCGGTCCATGGCCAGCACGTACTGGGTCAGGTCGTTGGTGCCGATCGACAGGAAGTCGGCCTCGGCCGCCAGCAGGTCGGCGGTGACGGCGGCGGCCGGGGTTTCGATCATGACCCCCAGCTCGACACGGTCGGTGACGCCCAGTTCGCGCTTGGCCTCCTCCAGCACCGCGCGCACGGCCCGCAGTTCGTCCAGGCTCGCCACCATCGGGACCATGATCTTGCACTGGCCCCGCGGCGCGACCCGCAGGATCGCGCGCAGTTGGGCCTTCAAGAGATGCGGTCGCCAAAGGCTGACGCGAACGCCGCGCAGGCCCAGGGCCGGGTTCTCTTCCGCCGGGATCGGCAGATAGGGCGCTGCCTTGTCCCCGCCCACATCGAGGGTGCGGATGATCAGGGGCCGGCCGTCCAGGGCCTCGGCGATAGCCTGGTACTGGCGGGCCTGCTCGTCTTCGTCGGGCGGCGTGTCGCGGTCGAGGAACAGGAACTCGGTGCGCAGCAGGCCCGAACCCTCGGCGCCGTTGGCTATGGCGGCCTGGGCGTCGGCGACCGAGCCGGTATTGGCGAAGACCTCGATGTGAACCCCGTCGCGCGTCACCGCGGGTTCATGGGCGGCGGCCTTGGCGGCGGCCTTGCGTTGCTGGCGTTGGGCCAGAGCCGTCTGCGCGGCTTCCAGGGCCTTGGCGTCGGGCGCCACGCGCAGCGTTCCGGAGTCGGCGTCGAGGATCAGTGTCGTACCGTCCTTCAGCCTCGACAGCGCATCCCCGACGGCCACCAAGGCCGGGACGCCCATGGCGGCGGCCAGGATCGCCACGTGCGAGGTTGGTCCGCCCCGGACGGTGGCGAAGCCGGCGACGGCGGCGGGATCCGCGCTCATCAATTGAGAAGGCAGCAGCTCGTCGGCCAGCAGGATCGAGCCCGGCGCCAGCACCGCTTCGGCCTCCTCCTCCCCGCTGAGGGCGCGCAGGACCTGGCGTTCGAGATCGATCAGATCGTCGACGCGCTCGGCCATGCGGCGATCGCCCAACGCCCGGAGCGCTTCAACATAGCCGCCCACCGACTGGCGCCAGGCGAAGCCGGCGCTCTTGCCCTCGGCGATCCGGCGATGGGCGCCGGCGTAGAGTTCGGGATCGTCGAGGAAGGCCTGGTGAGCCGCCAGGATCGCCTTGCGGGCCTTGTCGCCGGTCTCAGCGGCCTTGCCGATCCGGGCACGGACCATTTCCAGCGCCCGCGCCAGCGCCGCTTCCTCGTGGGCGACGCCCTCGCCGGCCTCACGCACGGCGATCTCGGCCGCCGACAGCCGCACGGCCTTGCCGATGGCCAGGCCTGGCGCGGCCAGAACGCCCTTCAAAACCCCATCGCGCGGCAGGTGCGCGGGCGCGGCCGGCGCGACGGCGATGGGCGCTGAAGAGGCCAGAGCCTTGGCGGCCACCGGCGCACCCTCGCCCATGCCGCCTTCGATCAGCTCGGCCAAGGCCGCCACCGCCGCCTGGGCGTCTGAGCCGGAGGCCACGATCCCGATCGTGTCACCATGGCGGATGGCCAAGGACATCAACCCCACCGGGCTCCTGGCGTTGGCTCGGCGTGCGCCGATCACCAGCGCCGTCTCCGCCGAGAAGGCCTTGGCCGCATCGGCGATGCGAGCGGCGGGACGGGCATGAATCCCATGGACCAGAGGCACAACGATCTCGCGCGCGACTTCATCGCCTGTTCCCGCCAGAACGACCGCTGCGCCGGCGACTGGCGACAGCTCCATCAGGAACTCGCCGACGCCGATCTCGCGGTCCTGATCGCGACGCACGATCCGGAACGCCTCGAGATTGGTGATGACCACCGGCGTGATCAGGCTGCGAGCGTGCTGAGCCAAGAGGTCTAGGTCGAAGCGAATCAATGGATCGCCCGCCTGCACCGTCTGGCCTTCCTCAACAAGGACTTCAAAGCCCTCGCCGTTCAGGGCGACGGTCTCCAGGCCGACATGCATCAGAATCTCGGCGCCGTTCGTCGCCCGCAACGTTACGGCGTGACGGGCGCGGTGCACGCTCACCACCGACCCGTCGCACGGCGCGTGCAACATGGAGTCCAGCGGATCGATCGCCAGGCCATCGCCCAGCATCCGCTCGGCGAAGACCGCGTCCGGCGTCTCCTCAAGCGGCGCGATCCAGCCCTTCAAGGGGGCGGTGAGGACGAGATTGGACACGATCAACGCTTCCTGGACACTAGTTCGCGGGCTTGAGGGTCACGCGCTCGATCACCCAGAAGGGATCGAGGCTTTTGGAGGTGAAGGTCAGGCAGAGATCGGCCTTCTGCGCCCGCGCGGGCAAGCGGCCCGCGACGGTCGAGAGGCCAGGATTGCGCGCGGCGTCGCCAAGCGGAATCGCGGCGATCTTTTCGCCCGAGCACCCCAGACGCACCTCCAACTCGCCGCCCGGCGTGGCCGGCGAATGCAGAGGGATCTTGTCGCGGTCCTTGCCGACCTGGAAGTTGAACGGGATCTGGGTGACGCGGGCGCTGAGCAGCGCGCCCTTGTCGAGACGCGCGCCTTCCCAGATCCAGCAGGGATTGAAGATGTCGACCATCATCATCGGACGCTGATCGAGCGCGGCCGGCGCATCGTCGATCATGGTCAGCGGCACCTGCTGCGTGCAGAGCTTGAGCTGAC
>NCDQ01000113.1 GCA_002280275.1 Caulobacter vibrioides
CCAAGCCGCCAGCGGCGGGGGGGCATTGAGGGGGGGGGCAGGCAAAGAGCGCCCCCTCCGTCACGCGGCTGGGCCGCGCGCCACCTCCCCCGCTTCGCGAGGGAGGAGGAATTTCATCCTCCCCCGTGTAACGGGGGAGGTGGATCGGCGCGGATACGCGACGAGACGGAGGGGGCGCGAATTCGTCCTCACCCCACCTTCACCACCCCATCCACCCGCCGCGCGATGCCCAGCGGGTTGTCGGTCTTCAGCTCCGTCGGCAGCAGGGCTTCCGGCAGGTTCTGGTAGCTGACCGGACGCAGGAAGCGCGCAATCGCCAGCGTGCCCACCGAGGTCGTGCGGCCGTCGCTGGTCGAGGGGAACGGGCCGCCGTGGACCATGGCGTGGGCCACCTCGACGCCGGTGCCGAAACCGTTGACCAGGATGCGGCCGGCCTTCAGCTCCAGGGTCGGCAGCAGGGCTGCGGCGATCCCGTGGTCGGCCTCGTCCATGTGGAGGGCGATGGTCAGCTGGCCCTCGACGGCCGCCACGACCTTCTCGAGCTCGGCCTGGTCCGCGCACCGCACCACCAGCGAGGCGGCGCCGAACACTTCCTCGTGCAGGTGCGGGTTGGCCAGGAAGTCAGCGGCCTTGACGCTGAACAGGGCCGCCTGGCCGGTGTGGCTGTGCTCGGGCCCCGTCTGGCCGCGCGCGACGGTGGTCACTTCCTTGGCGTCGGTCAGAGCCGCCACGCCATGCGCGAAGGCCTGGCAGATGCCGGGCGTCAGCATGACCGAAGCCGGAGCGGCCTCGACCGCCTTGCCGGCGGCCTCGACGAAGGCGTCCAACTCGGGGCCGTCGATGGCCAGGATCAGGCCGGGATTGGTGCAGAACTGGCCGGCCCCCAGGGTCAGGGCGGCCACGAAGTCCGGGGCGATCTTCTCGGCCCGCGCCTTCAGGGCGGCGGGCAGCAGGATCACCGGATTGATGCTGCTCATCTCGGCGTAGAACGGGATCGGCTCGGGGCGGCCCTGGGCGATGGCCATCAAAGCCAGGCCCCCGCGGCGCGAGCCGGTGAAGCCGGCGGCCTTGATCCTTGCGTCGGCGACCAGGGCCTGGCTGACCTCATAGCCGCTGTCGTGGATCATCGAGAACACGCCCGGGGGCAGGCCGCAGGCGGCGACAGCGGCCTGGATGGCGCGGCCAACCAGCTCCGAGGCGCCGGGATGGGCGGGGTGGGCCTTGACGATGACCGGGCAGCCGGCCGCCAGGGCCGAGGCCGTGTCGCCCCCGGCCACCGAGAAGGCCAGCGGGAAGTTCGACGCGCCGAACACGGCCACCGGGCCCAGCGGCACGTTGCGCAGGCGCAGGTCCGGACGCGGCAGCGGCTTGCGGTCCGGCATGGCCGGATCGATGCGGGCCTCCAGGAAGCCGCCGTCGCGCAGCACGCCGGCGAACAGGCGCAGCTGGCCGACGGTGCGGCCCCGCTCGCCTTCCAGGCGCGGGCGCGGCAGGCCGGTCTCGGCCATGGTGCGGACGATCAAATCATCGCCGATGGCCTCGATGTGCTCGGCGATCGACTCCAGGAACCGGGCGCGGGTCTCGTAGGGCAGGGACCGGTAAGGCCCGAAGGCGTCAGCCGCCAGGGCGCAGGCGGCCTCGACATCGGCCGTGGTCGCGCCGCCGAAGGCCGGCTCCAGGGTCTCGCCCGTGGCCGGATTGACGCCCTTGATCTCGCCGTGGGTCCCCAAGCGGCGCTCGCCGCCGATCAGAAGCTCGCCCGTCAGATGCGCCATGGTCGTCCTGCTTGTTATGGTGTGGAGCCGCTATATGGGAGCGCTAACATGACATGTCCATGCGCGTTCGACCCAGTATAGCCAATTCGGCGCCCCCGGCGGGCCGGTTTTCGCGGCGACCTTGCCCGCCAAGGGCTCCGACTATGGGGATTGGCGGGCCTGAATGCTCTGAATAGGCGGAATAGAGTCTCGTGAATTCAGAGGTTTGTCACTTTTACGCGCTCGCCAATCATCCGCGCCCGCTGGCGCCGTATCTTTGTGTCATGGCCGGAAGAAGCGACGAGGTCCGGGACTGGAGCGCGACGCTGCAGACCCGCCTCCAGGCGAAGATGGACACGCTCATCGCCGCCTTCGAAATCTCCACCGACCCCGCCGAACGCGCCCAGATCGAGAAAGACGCCCGCGCTTGCGGGGTCTTCGCGCGGTCGACCAAGGCGGTGGCCACGATGGTCCCCGAGCCCAAAGCCAAACCTGCCGCCGACGAGGCGACCGATGACGACGAGGCTTCCATGCATGACGGCATACCGGACGACCCCGAAGAACTTCAGGCCGCTCTTGTCGCCCGCTTCACTCGCTTTGCTGAGCTCCTCGAACTCAAGCGGCGAGATGATGAGGGCGCTGGCGACGGTGGTGGCGAGCCTGGAGCCGGAGGATCAACAACGCCTGCTTAGCGCGGCTATGGCGGAGCCGCTAAAGCATCAGCTCGCCTCGCCGTTCAGCCCTTGGTCCACCTGGCTGATGCTGGGCGGGCGCGGCGCGGGCAAGACCTTCGCGGGCGCGCACTGGATCACCTGGAACGCCTTGGCCTATCCGACTCAGGCCCTGATCGGTCCCACCTTGCACGACGTTCGGGAAGTCATGATTGAGGGACCCTCGGGCCTTAGATCCATGGGCGGACCGGTCTTTCGCCCCCGCTGGGAAGCCTCCCGCCGGCGCCTCGTCTGGCCCAACGGCGCGGTCGCCTACGCCTTCTCAGCGGAGGACCCGGAGTCCTTGCGCGGGCCGCAGTTCCACGCCGCCTGGGCTGACGAATTCTGCGCCTGGCCCAAGCCGGCCGAGACCCTGGCCATGCTGCGTTTTGGCCTGCGGCTGGGCGAAGATCCGCGCCTGGTGGTCACCACGACGCCCAAGCCGCACCGGGCGCTCAAGACCCTGATGGCCGAGCCGGGCGTCGCCCTGACCCGCGCCGGAACCCAAGCCAACGCCGGCAACCTGGCGCCCGCCTTCCTGCGGACGCTGGAGAGCCTCTATGGCGGCACGCGACTGGCGGCCCAGGAGCTGGACGGCGTCGTCGTCGAAACCGACGGCGGCCTGTTCCGCGCCGAGGACCTGGCCAGATGCCGGGCCGCGCGGCCGGCGCGCTTCGACCGCGTGGTCGTGGCCGTCGACCCGCCCGCCACCGCCACCGGCGACGCCTGCGGCATCGTGGTCGTCGGCCGCCGCGACGACCGCGCCTTCGTGCTGGCCGACGAGACCGCGCGGGGATTGTCTCCCGCCGGCTGGGCGGGGAGGGCGGTGGCGGCCGCGAGAGCCTGGACCGCCGACGCCCTCGTGGCCGAGGCCAACCAGGGTGGCGACATGGTCCGCTCGGTGCTGGCCCAGGCCGACCCGCCGTGCCGCGTGAAGCTGGTTCGCGCCTCGGTGGGCAAACGAGCGCGGGCCGAACCGGTGGCGGCCTTGTACGAACTGGGCCGCGTTCTGCACTGCGGCGCGTTCGCGGCGCTGGAGGAGGAGCTGATGGCCCTCGGCTCCGGCGACCTCGAACACAGCCCCGACCGCGCGGATGCGCTGGTCTGGGCGGTGAGTGAGCTGATGCTGGGCGAGGTGAGGCGGCCGAGGCTTAGGGCGCTTTAGTTAAGTTCCTCCCCCGCGTCGCGGGGGAGGTTTGAGGTTCAACGTTCCAGATCCTCCCCCCAGAGGGGGAGGTGGTCCTAAGGACCGGAGGGGGAAGTTCGCCAGGCCCTGCCTCTTCCCCCTCCGTCGTCCCTACGGGCCGACACCTCCCCCGCTGGGGGGAGGATCGAGTTTCCAGGGGCGCGCGACTTCCAGGATGGTCGCCAGGGTGTCCTCAACGGACCGCAAGACTTCGCTCGCCGGTATTCGCAGCGTGTGAACGCCACGTTCGAAGAGTCGCATGTCGCGGATCTCGTCCTGCTTCGGCCGATCCTCGGTCGCGTGCGACCAGCCGTCGATCTCGACAGCCAGGTGCGCGGCCGGACAGTAGAAGTCGAGCACATAAGGTCCGATCGGATGCTGGCGGCGGAACTTCAGGCCATCAAGGCGTCCGCCTCGCAGGCCGTTCCACAACAGGACCTCGGGCAGCGACATCTGCCGTCGCAGCTTTCGGGCTCGGCCGATGCAGGGTTTTTCGGATCGTTTCACGTTCCCCTCCGTCGGCTCCGCCGACACCTCCCCCGCTAGGGGGAGGATTTGATCAGCGCCTCCATCCACCACCCTACATTGTTCCCTATTCGTTCTCAACTCCACCCTCCCGGAGCGCACCGCCATGCTCTTCTCCAAACCGCGCCCGCCTGAGCGCAAGGACTCCCGCGCCGCGCGGCTGATCGCGCTGACGACGGGCGGTCGCCCGCAGTGGACGCCCAGGGACTACGCCGCCCTGGCCAGCGAGGGGTTCGCCAAGAACCCGGTGGCCTATCGCTGCGTGCGGATGATCGCCGAGGCTGCGGCCGCCACGCCGCTCGCGGTGTTCGTCGACGGCCGCCGGGCGGACGATCATCCGCTCAAGCGTCTGCTCGACCGGCCAAACCCTGAGCAGGGCGGGCCCGATCTGATGGAGGCGTTCTTTGGCAACCTGCAGGTGGCCGGCAACGCCTATCTGGAGGCGGCGGGAGACGCGCAGCCCGCTGAGCTCTACGCCCTGCGCCCTGACCGGATGACGCTGGTTCCGGGGCCGCGCGGCTGGCCGCTGGCCTATGACTACCAGGCCGCCGGCCGCAGCATGCGGATCGGGCGCGACGGCGACGGCTGGCTGCCGGTGCTGCACCTGAAGCTGTTTAACCCGACCAGCGACCACTACGGCCTCTCGCCGCTGGAGGCGGCGGCGTTCGCGATCGACGTGCACAACGCCTCCAGCGCCTGGAACAAGGCGCTGCTGGACAACTCCGCCCGGCCCTCCGGCGCGCTCGTCTATTCGTCCAAGGACGCCGGCGACCGCCTGACCGACGAGCAGTTCGACCGACTGAAGACCGAGCTGGCCAGCGCGCACTCAGGCCAGGCCAATGCCGGGCGCCCGCTCCTTCTGGAAGGCGGGCTCGACTGGCGGGCCATGTCGCTGTCGCCGACCGAGATGGACTTCACGCAAGGCAAGCACGCCGCCGCCCGCGAGATCGCCCTGGCGTTCGGGGTGCCGCCGCAGCTGCTCGGTATTCCCGGCGACAACACCTACGCCAACTATCGCGAGGCCAACGCCGCCCTCTGGCGCGGGACGGTCGTTCCGCTGGCCCAGCGGGCGGCGCGGGCGCTGACCGGCTGGCTGGGCGCGAAGTTCCCCGGCGCGACCATCGTCCCCGACCTCGACGCGGTTCCCGCCCTGTCGGCCGAACGCGACGCCCTGTGGAGCCGGCTGCAGGCGGCGAGCTTCCTCACCGACGTCGAACGGCGGCGGTTGGCGGGGCTGGAGCACGGTTAGAGCCCTTCCCCCTCGATGGGGGAAGGGTTGGGATGGGGGGGGCTTGGGCGGCTGCCGCGCCACCTCCGTTCAAGGCCTAACTCGCCGTCCCCCGCCGCAATCACCCCCATCCCCGACCCTTCCCCCATCCAGGGGGAAGGGAGGAGTTTGCACATGTCTACCCAACCCACCCGCTGGCGGCTGGACCGCCAGGTGTCGGCCGCCGTGCTGGTCACCGTGTTCCTGCAGGCGGCCGCCGCGCTGCTCTGGGCCGGCAAGGCTGCGGCGCGGATCGACGAGATGCAGCGCCGGCTCGAGGCCCAGGCCCCGGTCGCCGAGCGCCTGGCCCGTCTGGAGGCCCAGGCCGAGTCCGCCCGCCAGAGCCTCATTCGCATCGAGGCCCGTCTGGAGCGCGGCCATGAACGGTGAGCTGAAGATCGAGGGCTATGCGTCCCTGTTCTGGACCCGCGACCTCAATGACGACGTCACCGCCGCCGGCGCCTTCGCCGAGAGCCTGGCGGCCGGCGCGCCCGTGAAGATGCTGCACCAGCACGACGAGGCCGAGCCGATCGGCGTCTGGGACGCGGTGATCGAGGACGCCAAGGGGCTGTTCGTGCGGGGGCGCATCCTGCGGTCGACGCCGCGCGGAGCCCTGGTCGCCGCCCTGGTCGAGGCCGGGGCGCTAGACGGCCTTTCCATCGGCTTTCGCCAGGTCAAGGCCCGCACGCAGGGTCGCCTGCGCGTGCTCAGCCGCGTGGAGCTCTGGGAGGTGTCGATCGTGACCTTTCCCATGCTGCCCCAAGCCCGCCTGAGTTGGGCGCGGCGCTCAAGATCCTCCCCCTAGCGGGGGAGGTGGTCGCGAAGCGACCGGAGGGGGAAGTTCTGCAGACCCTGCCGCTTCCCCCTCCGTCGTCCCTTCGGGCCGACACCTCCCCCGCGAGGGGGAGGATTTTCTTTCATCCCCGGAGATCCCTATGAAGGAAACCAAACACGCGGCCTCGCCCGAGGCCCGCGCGGCGCTGGCTGAAGTCTTGTCGGCGTTCGAGAGCTTCAAGGCCGCCAATGACGCGCGGCTCTCGGCCATCGAGACCAAGCGGGCCGACGTCATCCTGGAAGAGAAGGTCGGCCGCATCGACGAGGCCGTCTCCCGCGCCCAGGAGCGCCTGGATCGCATCATGGCCGACCTTCGGCGTCCCGCCCTGGCCGGCGAGGCGCCGGCTGCGCATGTCGACGAGCGCAAGGCCGCCTTCGACCGCTATGTGAAGACTGGCGAGACGCCGGCGGCCCTGCTGGAAGCCAAGGGTTTGTCGGAAGGCGTCGCCACCGCCGGCGGCTATGTCGCCCCGCCGGAGCTGG
>NCDQ01000573.1 GCA_002280275.1 Caulobacter vibrioides
TTCATGCGCATCACCGACCGCCAGAAGGACGTCATCAAGTCGGGCGGCGAGTGGATCAGCTCGATCGATCTGGAGAACGTCGCCGTCGGCTGCCCGGGCGTGAAGATCGCCGCCGTGATCGGCGTACCGCATCCCAAGTGGGAGGAGCGCCCCCTGCTGGTCATCGAGACCCACGAGGGAGCACAGCTCACCAAGGCCGCCGTGCTCGACTACCTCGCCCCCCGGATCGTCAAATGGTGGACGCCCGACGACGTGGTCTTCGCCGCCGTGCCGCTGACCGCGACGGGCAAGATCGACAAGAAGGTCCTGCGCCAGGCGTGGAAGGACCACCTGAGCGGCCGATCACAACCGTAGCCGCCAGCTCTCCGAAACCAAGCCGTCGGCGAAGCCGTCATAGTCCCAGCTTTCCTCCAGCACGAAGCCGAAGCGGGCGTAGAGGCGACGCGCCGGCAGCAGGATGCTCTGGGTCCACAGCACTATCTCGGCGTAACCGGCCTCGCAGGCCCGGGCGATGCAAGCGGCGATCAGGGCCTCGCCGACGCCCAGCCCGCGCGCCGAGGGCTCGACCAGCAGCAGGCGCAGGCGGCCGACCGTTTCGGTCTCCTTGGCCAGCATGATCGAGCCGACCGGCGCTCCCTGATGTTCGGCGATCCAGCAGGCCTCACGGGCCGGGTCATGGGTCTTCACATAGTCGGCGACGACGCCCGCCACGACGCCCTCGAACCGATGGTCCCAGCCTTGCTCGGCGGCGTAGAGTTCGCCGTGCCGCTGGATGATCCAGCCAAGATCGCCCGGACGGGTGGCGCGCAGGGTGACCACGGCTAGTCCACCGTCATCTGGGGCTGGGTGACCGTCAGGGCCGCGACAGGCGGAGTGGCGATATAGAAGACGGGCGTGCTCATACGCGCATCTGACGCGCGTCACGCCGGGTTAGGCAAGCTGCGTTCAACCCTCAGCGGTTATGGCAGCGGTCGCGATTTCCGGTTCTCGTCGATGGCGACGAAGGTGAACACGCCTTCGGTCACCTTGTGGGCCTGTTCGCTGTCACGCGGCCGGCGCCATGCCTCGACCTGGACCTTCAGGGAGGTTCGCCCGGTGTGGACCACCCGCGCGAACAGGCTGACCTCGTCGCCGACGAACACCGGGCTGATGAAGGTCATGCCGTCGATGGCGATGGTGGCGCAGCGGCCCGCCGCGCGGTGGAACGCGATCGAGGCGGCGGCGAGGTCCATCTGCGACAGCAGCCAGCCACCGAAGATGTCGCCTTCGGGATTGGTGTCGGACGGCATGGCGATGGCGCGCAGGACGGGCGCCTCGTTCGGCCACTCCGCCTTTTCCCAGGCCTTGGCTAGGGTTTCGGCGCGCTGGCCTGCGGGGATCGTGCTCATGCAGTCCGGAGCGACAGCCTAGTGGCCGCCGGCGCCTTCGTAGACGCCCGGGGCCAGGAGCTCGCTCTCGTCGCCCTCGCCGGTCGCCGCCACGAAGCGACGGTCGCA
>NCDQ01000114.1 GCA_002280275.1 Caulobacter vibrioides
CCACCATGTCGAGTCCAACCGAACAGACACTGGTCAGGGCTTCCAGCTTTTCGATGTTCAGGTATCCTTTTCGTGTCGCTTCCTCGATGTTGAGGTCTTCACTCACGGGAATGACCTGGATGACCCCGACGCTCCGGTCGGCGTCGACCACCTGATCATCGAGTCGACCTATGGCGACCGCGATCGGGTCGGGATCGACAGCGCCGCGCGCAAGCAGCAACTGGCCGATGAGGTCCGGGCCGCCCACGCGGCCGGCGGCCCGTTGCTGATCCCAGCCTTTGCGGTCGAGCGCAGCCAGGAACTGCTGGTCGACCTACTGGACCTGATGGAGCAGGGCGAGGTTCCCAGGGGCGACATCTTCCTGGACTCGCCGCTGGCCAGCGAGGCGACCAAGGTGTTCCAGGAGCGCGGCTGGAACCCGCGCACCCAGACCAATCCCTTCGAGGCGCTGCGGCCCTCGCAGCATCTGCGGTTCCTGAACTCGCCGGCCGAGAGCGACGGGCTCGACCGGCTGAAGGGCTGGCACGTGATCCTAGCCGCCAGCGGCATGTGCGACGCCGGGCGGGTGCGCAAGCACCTGCAACGCCTGCTGTGGCGGCGCGAGGCGACGGTGCTGCTGTGCGGTTATCAGGCCACCGGCACCCTGGGCCGCCTGCTGGCCGACGGGCGTAGCCGGGTGACGATCCGGGGCGACGAGATCAGCGTCCGCGCCCGCATCCGGCAACTCGACGCCTATTCTGGTCACGCCGACGCGGCGGGGCTGGTGCGCTGGGCCAAGGACCGGCTGCCGGTGACCGGCTCGGTGTTCCTGGCTCATGGCGAGCCTGACGCGACCGAGGGCTTGCGGGGGCGTCTGGTCGAGGCCGGTTTCGCGCCGGAGCGTCTTGTGATCCCGGCGCTGGACGAGGGTTTCGTACTGGACGGGGTCGGCGCAGCGCAGCCGGTCGGCGAGGCTCGCCCGCGCCTGCCGGCCAGCGCGCCGGGCAGGTTGGACTGGCACAACCAGCGCGCCGCCTTCCAGTTGGCCCTGGGCCAGGCGCTGGCCGCCGCGCCGGACGACCGCGCGCGCGAGGCCCTGCTCAAGGCGCTCACGGCGACGCTGGAGGGCTAGGGTCAGGGCAGCAGGTTGCGCCGCAGTTCCGGCGCGACGTCGGCCAGCGCCTTGGCGACCATGGCCGAGAACAGCGCCGCGCCCTCGGGGCCCAGGTGGGTGTAGTCGAACACCGGCTTGAAGCTGCCCATCGCGCCGGGCGGAGGCGGCGGTGCGGCCGGCGGACGGGGCGGGGCTACCGCGCCGGGCAGGACCGGCTCGTAGAACATCGCCGGCGGGGTTGTTCCCGAAGCGGCCGCAGCGGCCAACTCGGGCCGCGGCGGGATCTCGGCGAGCCGCATCGCCGCCACGGGGCCCATGGCCTGGACGGCGGCGCGGCTGAGTGCGTGCAGGTCGACCAGCGGGGTGTTGGTCTCGGCGGCTAGCTTGCGGATCGCCTCGGCCCACGGGGCGAGATCGTCGGATACCTGGCCGTTCTTGAACTGGCGGCGGATCAGCGGCGTGACCAGCACTGGCTTCGCGCCCGCCGCTTGGGCCTCGTCCACGAAGCGCCGCATGTTGACCGGAAACTCGGTGGCCAGGTCCGTGGAGCGCTCGGGGCGGCCGGGCTGATCGTTATGGCCCAGCTGGATTAGCACGTAGGTCTGTTCGAAGCCGCCCGTGCTCATCTCCTTCAGCGCCAGGGCCCAGGAGCCTTCCTCGCGATAGGTGCGGCTAGACCGGCCGCCGCGTCCCAGGTTCACGCAGGCGATGTTCGAGGTCACGTGCGTGGCGCAGAACGCCCCGCCCCAGCCGCTGTTCACCGCCACGGTGGAGTCGCCCACGAGCACGATCTTGGACGCCTTGAAGATCGGCTCCTGAGCGTGGACGGCGACAGGCGCGACCAGCAGGGCGGCGGCGATGAGGAGAGGTTTCAGCATCACAACTCTGCAGCTCCAATAACTCTCGTCATCCCGGAAGCGCGAAGCGCTATCCGGGACCCAGGGAGGGACAGAACGCCATGCGCGCCGCCCCTGGGTCCCGGCTCGGCGCGCTGCGCGCTGGGCCGGGATGACGGATTCTACGGCAACGCCCGATACTTGAACCCCCGGAACCGCGCCGAGCCCTTGCCGGCCGCGTAGATCCCCGGCTTCAGCATCAGGAAACCGCCGCGCACATTATGGTGGTAGCCGCTGACCTCCATGCCGCGATCAAAGCGCTTCCAGGTCTTTCCCCCGTCGCCGCTGGTGTGGAAGCTGACGATGTGGCGGTTGTTGCGCAGCCGCATGAGCATCTTGGCGCCATGCGGATTGGCGGGACGGCCGCGCTCGATGCCGTACTGGTGGGTGACGAAGTTCTTCGCGTCGAAGCCCAGGCCGCAATAGAGCTGGCGATCGTAAAACAGGATCAGGCCCGCGCGGGTCTCGGGCTCGATCTCGATCTCGCACTCGATCTCATAGGCCTGGTCGCCGTTGACGAAGATCAGAGGCGAGCCGGTGGACGGCGCCTCGCCCGCGCCCTTCAGGATCAGGGCGCCGCCTTCGCGCTTGATACGGTCCTGCTCGCCCGGCTTGGGATCGAAGAAGTTCCACTGCACGCCGTACTTGTCGGTCGAGAAGTCGTCCGACAGCGCCATGCCGTGCGGGCCTGGAACCCCACCCCTCGGCTTGGCGAGGGGACGGGACAAGTCGCCGCCGCCGATGTCGAACCAGCCGTCGGCCGTCCAGGTCACCGGGGCCAGCAGGGTCTGGCGGCCAAGCGTGTAATAGCCGTTCTCGTAGCCGTGATAGACGGTCCACCAGTCGCCGGGCGTGGGGCCCTCGACCAGGGTGGCGTGGCCGCGCGACCACCACTTTTCGGCGTTGTCGACGGTGCGCACCAGCGGGTTGCGTGGATGGTTCTCCCACGGGCCGGCCAGCGACTTGGCGCGGGCGGCGATGACCATGTGGCCGGTCGGCGGGCCCGCTGTGCCGCCTACGGCGGTGATCATGTAGAAGTACTCGCCCCGACGCATGACCTTGGGGCCTTCGGGCGAAAAGCCTTCGACGTCCCAGTCGTCGGGATAGCGCCAGGGGTCATAGACGTGCTCGGGCTTGCCCACGGTCGAAAGGCCGTCGGGCGCCAGCTTGATGCGGTCCCCTCCGGACAGGAAAAGCCAGCGCTCGCCGACCTCGTCGACGATGTGGCCCGGGTCGATATAGCGGGGCAGCTTCAGGTCGATCGGCTCGGACCACGGCCCTTCGATCTTGTCGGCCCAGATCACATAGCTGGTGTTGTTCCCCGGGAACTTGGCCGGCAGGTAGATGTAGTAGCGGCCCTTGTGCTTGCAGAGTTCGGGCGCCCAGATCGCGCCGACATTGGTCTTGAGCGTGGTGGTGACCGGCGTCCAGTTCACCAGGTCGCGGCTGTGCCAGATCAGCAGGCCCGGATAGGCGTCGAACGAGCTGTGGGTCATGTAGTAGTCGGCGCCGTCCTTCAGGATGGACGGGTCGGGCCGGTCGCCGGTCAGGATCGGATTGAGGAAGGTCCCGTCGCCCAGGTCGGCCTTGCGCTGGCCCTCGATCCCCGTGGCCCAGGTCGGACCGCTGGTGGGCTTGGCGGGGAGAAGGCCCATCTGGGCGGGGGCCGCGTGGCCAGCGGCGGGCAAGGCGGCCAGGCCAGAGCCGGTCAGCAGCGCGCCAAGCGCGCCGCGGCGGTTGATGTCGACCATGGTGTTCCTCCCGAACGCGGACTTGTCTTCTTGTCGACAAGCTAGCGGTAACACCCGTTTTGTCTACCGGTGTCATAGCTGCGGGACGCAAAAGAAAACGCCCGGAAGCGACGGCTCCCGGGCGCTTGGCTTTTCCCAAATCCTCCCCCTCGCGGGGGAGGTGGTCCGAAGGACCGGAGGGGGAAGTGGCCGGTTAAGCAGAACTTCCCCCTCCGTCGTCCCTTCGGGCCGACACCTCCCCCGTCAGGGGGAGGATTATTCATTACCCCTGCATCGCTTCCAGTTCCTTGCCGCGCGTTTCGTGGACCAGCTTCTGGACCAGGAAGAACGAGACGACAGCGCTCAGTGCGTAGAAGCCGTAGGTCATCGGCAGGCTGGCCGCGGCCAGGGCCGGGAAGCTGACCGAGATGACGAAGTTGGCGATCCACTGGGCGAAGCCGCAGACGGCCAGGGCCGAGCCGCGCATCTGGTTGGGGAACATCTCGCCCAGCATCACCCACATGACCGGACCCCAGGAGAGGTTGAAGAAGATCACATAGAGGTTGGCGGCGATCAGCGCCGTCAGGCCGACCTGGTCGCCCAGGGTCAGCACGCCGTTGACCGTGGTGGCGGTCGAGAAGCACCAGGTCATTACGCCCAGCGTCACGGCCATGCCGGCCGAACCGATCAGCAGCAGCGGCTTGCGGCCGATCTTGTCGATCACGGCGATGGTCAGCAGGCAGGCCAGGATCGACAGCGTGCCCGACAGGATGTTGATCTTCAGGCTGTCATCCTCGGTGAAGCCCACCGACTGCCACAGCACCGAGCCGTAGTAGAAGACGATGTTGATGCCGACGAGTTGCTGGAACACGGCCAAGACCAGGCCCGCCCACAGGATGACGCGCAGCTTCTTGGTCGTCGGGTCCAGCAGGTCCGAGAACTTGGGCTTGTGGTCGGCCGACAGCGAGGCGCGGATTTCCTCGACCTTCTTGGCGCCTTGGCCTTCGCCGAACAGGCGCGAGAGGATCGCTTCGGCCTGGGCGTCCTTGCCCTTGGCCACGAGATAGCGGGGGCTTTCCGGAATGCCCAGCAGGCAGAGGAAGAACACGCCGGCGGGAATGATCTGCATCCAGAACATCCAACGCCAAGCCGGCAGGCCCAGCCAGAACTCGGCCGTCGAGCTGCCGGCGGTGTGGGCAAGGGCGTAGTTGGCCACGAAGGCGCCGGTCAGGCCGGTGATGATCATGATCTGCTGCACGGACGACAGGCGACCGCGGATATTGGCGGGCGTGACTTCCGAGATGTAGACCGGGCACAGCACGCTGGCGGCGCCGACGCCCAGGCCGCCGATCAGGCGGAAGATGATGAACACGATCGAGCTCTCGGCCGCGCCGGTGCCGATGGCGCTGAGCACGAACAGCAGGGCCGAGATGATCATCACGGTGCGGCGGCCCCAGACGTCGGCCAGGCGGCCGGCGGCGAAGGCGCCGATGGCGCAGCCGATCAGGATGGCGCCGACGTTCAGGCCGGTGCCCAGCTTGCTGAGGTTGAAGGCGCTCTCCAGGCCCTCTTGCGTGCCGTTGATGACGCCGCTGTCATAGCCGAACATGAAGCCGCCGATCGTGGCGACGGCGACGATCGCGGCGACGAAGGTCATGTTGACCTTCCCGCCGTCCGCGCTCATGCCGGCGCTAGGACCGGCGTTGGATACTGAAGCCACAGGTTTCCTCCCCATGGGGCCGTACCGGCCCGTTGATGCCCTACTGGTCCTTGTCGGACCTCTGGTTGCCGGCGACATTAGTGTTACCGGTATCAGCGCGCAAGCGGTGGTTCTGACGACCACATCGCCGTTGCGCGGGACTCACCCTGCGGCGGTATCGATAGCAGACACGCGGCGGTTTCCGCGACGTTGGAGTCGCATCCTCGCCCGGCGTTTCCTCGTGGCCGCATTTGTGTTAGCTAGATCTAGCTAGATGGAGCGAGCCCATGGCCACGGTCAATATGCATGACGCCAAGAGCCAGCTCTCCAAGCTGGTCGAGGCGGTCGAGAAGGGCGAGATCGACGAGGTGATCATCGCGCGTCATGGTCGCCCCGCCGCGCGGCTGACGGCGCTGGAGCCCCGGCGAAAGGTTGAACGGCGGATCGGGCTGGCGGCCGGCATGTTCGTCGCGCCGACGGATCCCCACGCCGACGACGCGAAGGTCGCCGAGCTCTTCCTTGGACCCAAGGCGTGAAACTGCTGCTGGACACCCACATCGCGCTCTGGTCGCTGACGGACGACGCCCGACTATCCGACAAGGCGCGGGCGCTGATCCTGGATCCCGAGAACGAAATCTATGTCAGCGCCGCCACGCTCTGGGAGATCGCCATCAAGCATGGCCTGAACCGCAGCGGCCCCAACGCCATGCCGATCGGTGCGGCCGACGCGCGGCATCTCTTCGAAGCCTCGGGCTATGCGTTGATCCCCATCACGCCCGAGCAAGTGCTCCTGGTCGAACAGCTCCCGAGCCTCCACGCCGACCCGTTCGACCGCATCCTGATCGCCCAAGGGCTGACCGATGCGCTGCGGCTGGTCACCCATGACGCGACCCTGGCCTCCTACAACGCGCGGGTGATCCTGGTCTGAGGCCTTCTGGTGTGGCGCGATTGCCACTTGGAGTTCCCGACCGGCAACATTGCCGAAAAGAAATTTGTACCGGCGCGCCGGAGGGTCTTTACGGCTGGGGGTCGAGACCGCGCGGACGTCCGCAGCGTATCGCTCGACGCTTGAAGTTGAGGTCTCCCCTTGCGACTGAAGTTCGCTCTCCTCGCCGCCGCTGCGGTGATCGTTCCGCCGACCCTGGGCCTGGCCCAAACGGCTCCGGCCCAACCCGCCCCCGCCCAGGCCGCTCCGGCCAAGTCCGCGGATGCGCCGACCGCCGTCGAAGGCGTGGTGATCCGCAGCGACGCCACGGCCATGCGCACCGACATCGACCGCCGCAGCTACAGCGTCGCCAATGACCTCAGCGCCAAGACCGGCTCGATCAGCG
>NCDQ01000115.1:0-689 GCA_002280275.1 Caulobacter vibrioides
GATAGGGCCGGCTGGCCCAGTCGCGCTCGGAGACCGACAACTTGGAGCGATGCTGCCAGCCGAGGCTCGCTAGAACGTTGCCGTTCTCCCAGACCTTGCCCCAGGTGGCGTTGAGACCGTAGTCCCCATCTGAGCCATCGATGTGGCGGTAGTCGGCGCCGACCTCGAACCCATCGAAGCTCTTCTTGGTGATGAAGTTGACGACGCCGGCGATGGCGTCGGAACCGTAGGTGGCGGCCGCGCCGTCCTTCAGCACCTCCAGACGACCGATGGCGGCGGCAGGAATAATGTTGGTGTCAACGATGCCGGCCCCGGCCTGGCCAAACGGGTTGATCGCCAAGCGGCGACCGTTCAACAGCACCAGAGTGCGCTGAGAGCCTAGACCCCGCAGGTTCACCGAACCCGAGCCCTCTGAGCCCTGAGCGCGGCTGTCGAACTGGTTGGTGTCGCCCAGAACGCCGTTGGAGACCGAAAGCGCCTTCAGCAGCTCGACGGTGGATGGCGAGCCGCGCTTCTGCAGCTCCTCGGCGCCGATCACCTCAACCGGCAGGGCCGCATCCTCAGGCGTTCCCTTGATGAAGGAGCCCGTGACGACGACCTCCTCGACCTGGGTCGAGACATCCGGCTTCTGGGCCTCTTGGGCCTGAGCCGCGCTCGCCATCGCCAGGGCCAGCGCAAGGCATGATCCC